>VSNE01000446.1 GCA_009774155.1 Lachnospiraceae bacterium | reverse complement strand
ATGTTCCCGATCATGCTTTGTTCTTCCACCCAGTTGCAGAAATCTTCATAAAAACTTTCATTCTGTATTGCCAGAATCCGATCCATTGAATAGGCTTCCCGGCTGTTGAAATTGAACTGGTACTGTCTGATACTGGAACCATCGATATAAGTTCGTACAACCGGGGAAGTCATCCCCGTTTCAAGCGCATATTCCACGGGATCACTTCCCAGCGCATCCACCCGGAAAACTCCGTCTTTCAGAAGGGGACACTGTAAACAATAATCTGTCAGCCCTTCAATGATTGACTTGACCAAACTTTTACCCCCTTTCCGCAGCCCTCTGAATGTCTGCTTTGTGCGCTGTTTTCATGCGTTCAAACCATTTAGCGCCCCGGCGTGAATCATAAGACCGTGACTGTGCCGTTTGGTAATACTGAAAACGTGCGTATGGTGTCGCATACTGAACATTTCCGCTGCCGATCACGGTTCCGATTGTCCCGGAACGTGTCAATGTTCCAGTACGGAAGGGGATCAGCGGCGCACAGTACCGCAGCACTTCACTGTCAACAATTTTCTGCTTTCTGCTGAACATGGCGCTGCGGTTCCGTCCAAACGTACTTGACCAGCATAATTTGACGCTGCCGCCCACGAAATTGATCACCCGGTTCACCGGTGTGACAATGTTGTGTATATCCATTATTTACCCCCGATCCGCCAGTGTCTTGTGTACAGGCTGCCCCCTGACGTGTCATCGGCGTATTCCGTGACACGGATCAGGTCAAGCCCCTGTTCCTTTGCGTATGCAGATATTTCATCCTCACCCAGCAGGGGATTGTCACCGGCATATTCACCCCGGACAACCAGATCCCCCTTCTGTATTGTCCAGTATTTTGCTGCTTCTTCATTGTCCAGCTTTGCATAGTTCAGATCCCGCATATATTCCCGGTTATCCTGAACCACGGCGATCAGGGGAACCCTGATTTTATACTGAACATCGTCACTCCACACCCCATTGTCGGCTACTTTGGATCCTTTCCCTTCGACATAGGAAACGCCCCTGATCACCGTGGGGATATAGATTTTTCTTCGTGTTGCTTTATCCGTCCTGCCATTAAAGACAGTCACAGCATCCACATTTGTGATCATGTTTACACCCCGCTTTCCGTGAAAGCCAGCCAGTAGGAAGCAGCCGGATCCGGATCACCTGATACATACAGCGTTTTACATAGTCATCCGCTGTTTCCCCGTCTTTACGGGCCACAACAAACGACACTGAAAGGCCGTCTTTGCTTTCAGACTTGACATTTCCACCTTCCGCTGTTTCCCTGACAGCCATATGATAGGCATCCGCAGCAGCACAGACAGCGCCCTTTATAGCGTCAGCCTGTGCCGTATCTGCGAAAATATCACCGTTCAGGTATGTCAGATACCGGATGTACGTTTCAGCTTCCTGTTCAGCTTTCTGGAAAGCCCCTTCTGACAGGACTGAACCACTGAACACGCTGGAATAATATTCAAAATCAACGTACATTTCCGATCCCCCCCCCTTATGCTTCGTTCTGCTGCTCCAAAAACTCCGCAATAATTTCAGCTTTCACCGTTTTGGTGATCACATAGCCTTTTGAAACCGCCAGCGCCTTGATCTGGTCAATGGTCATGGCTGTAAGCTGCGCTTCTGTATAAGGCCCATCGCCCTGTCCGTCATCCGCTGAATATGCTGCAACGGAAGCGCCGGATGCAGCGCTTGTCAGGATAGCGAACGGGCAGCGCTTTGTCTTATCGGGAACCATAGCATTGATGGGGTTCGGGATTTCCCAGCCCAAACGCATGACGGCCCGCAGCGCCACCATGTCATTCTGCATCAGGTTATACAGGATTTCACCTGTAGCAGGATCCTGAATTACACCCTGATCAAAAATCTTGAAAGTAATGTCCTGACGGATGCTATATGCCAGCTGCGAAAAGTCCCCGGAAATCATCAGGGCCTTGCTTCTGTCAAAGGCTCCGTTGCGGGGGAAGTTCATCGGGGAACCGTCCAGTGTGTAGGTCGTGCCGGTCTGCATATCAGACTTGAACACGGGCTGTCCCGTGGTGTCTTTCAGGCCCCGCAGCTTTGCCCGCATGGTAATGTCAGCCATGTGGCCGTTCACAAAATAGCTGCTTTCCTCAACCTTTGCGATCACGCCACCTTCACCCAAAATAGAATCATACAGATCGGATCCCAGCGTCACAACAGCCCCGGCGCTTGTGGCCGTGGTCACAACGTCATCCCGCCATGTCTGCGGTTTATCCTGACCGAACAGAATAGCACCGTCAATCTTCTGGCCGAACGCTTCGATCAGGCGGGGCCGTACTTCTCCCCAAATATCATAGTCAGCATCGTCAAGGACAGCTTCGGAAATCGGTACAATGACCGCAATTTCTTCTGCATAGATCACTTTTTTATCCCATGCCATCGTTGTCAGCTTCTTCTTTGCGGATCCGCCCTCACCGTTGACAAAGTACGCCACCGGAAGCAGGTCAAGCACGGGCATTTTATACTGCGCCGCCGTCATGTTTGGCAGCCTACGGCCACGCTGTAACACAGTGGACTGTTCAACCACGCCCTGAATGATGTCGTGGCTTTCCTGTACCGGGATCAATGCTTCTGCGTTGCTTCTGGTGATAGCAGTACCACCGGTAAACAGCTGTAAATTAAAAAGTTTCTTGTTTCTGTTCATGTTCCTGTTCTCCCTTCTTTATCTTCCAAACGCTGAACGGATGGAAGCGTTGATTGAATCATTGACTGTCTGGCCTGTGCCGGAACCGCCGTCAGGCTTGCCGGTGGAAACAACCTTCATCCCCTGTCCCGTAAAGCGGGGATTCTCTTTCAGGAAAGCGTCAGCCGCTTTCTTGAAGTCGGTCTTGTCATCCACCTGTTTGCTGACTTTGAAAAGCACATAGTCCAGATCGTCAGGCTTCACGCCTTTGTCACGCAGGTAGTTGGTGTTCTTCATTTCTTCCACCTGTGCCAGCGCCGCATCCCGTTCTTTTTCCACGGCGGTGACATTGGGCTGCTGTGCAGCCTTTTTTGCCTTGAAATCAGCAAGGGCAGCAGTAACTTCATCCTCGCTCATTCCCTGACGCTTGAAGAAATCGGCCAGCGCCGCCTTTTCTGCCCGGTCAGCCCGTGCCTGTGCGATCTGTTCGGCCTGTTCATAACTGTAAGTTGCACCCCCGGCATTGTTTTGGCTACCGTTGCCATTCCCGGCTGTTCCTGCACCAGCACCCGCAGCACCAGCGCCGCTTTCACCGCCGTCAGTGAAAAGCTGTAAATCAAAAAATCTCTTTCTCATGGTTTCATCCTCACTTTCCTGTGATAGTCCCGTATTTATTGCCCCGTCAGGCATGAAAAAAGCACCCTTTTCAGGATGCGTCATTCACTCATTATAAAAATTCAATTACCGGGTATTCCGCAGCAATCCCGCAGATACCCAAAAACCATGTATCAACCAGCGCTTTGCCGGTGTCGTTTATGTTCTGCCACTCAATACAGATATTTCCTCCTTCTACGCTTTCATATAGCCCCATATGGGCTATTTCTTTCAGCCCCCTAATAAGTGTAAGCGTAAGGGCAGAAACGGCGCTACAGACAATATCTGAACCCCGTGGGGCCGTGTTTGCGTGGCCTGATACATGGATCCTGTTTGGCGTTACCAGAACCGTGATCATTCTTCGTCCCCCTCAATCAATTTCATTTGCGGAAGTTCAGTCATGTGTTCAGGCGGGAAGAAATCAGCCACCCGGCCATCCGACTTATAAACAATCAGCGGCGGCGTGTCCGGTTCTTCCTTTGTTTCAGCGTTCCGCAGACCAAAAACCCACCCTGTAGGCAGTTCAGATATTTCAGATATTTCCATACCGGCCCCGCAGGTCATAATATATCCGTTCACGCTGTTCAGGAAGTTTGAACTTTTTGCTGAACTCTGAATATTCGTCAAGCATAGCCTGATATTTACACCGTGCGTTCAGAATATCGTCAGGATCAGCGCCGCCCTGTTTTAGCAGCTGCACCTTTTCCCGTTGCGCCCGCATCGCCGTTTCCATTTGCCGCTGTTTCTGCGTTGCTTCATAGGTATTGTATTCTTTTCCCCTGTACGGGATTTTCTGCGCTTCCTTCCTGTCCATTTCTGCCAGCCATTGATCAGAATAATTTCTGACAGAAATCCCTTCCAGAAAAGGGTAGTAGGTATGACGGCAATTCCAGCCCAGCAGACCGGGGCCGGAACCCAGCCCGCAGACATCTACAAGCTGCTGGTATGTCCAGACACGTCCCTGCCATTTTGCATGATCCGGCCTTGCTCCGGGATGCCAGTCAACTTCATATTTGTCTGTTCCCAGCGCTTGACCGTTCATTCTGGATATTTGCCCGGTCAGCTGTCCCATCCCGGTCAGCAGCGCCCGCCTGACGGCTACATCCACCCTGTTACTGTAGCCGGAAGCATAGTCAACCGTTCGCAGCCCGGAAGCGGTCATTTCTCCCACAACCTTGCGGATCATGGTGTTGTAATCAAAGGCCCCGGATGCCATCATGGTGATCGCATTGTCCAGATACCCGTTGTATATCTCTGACAGCGGTGTGAATACCTTGCGCCCGCCGCCCATGTCCACCATGAACCCCAGTGACTTGCTTATGTTGAAAAGTTCGTCATTGGATTGCTGGATCAGTGCATTGGTAAGTTGCTGCAATTCATAATTCTGTTCATATGGGACAAAGTGGGCGTTGACCTGCTCATATAGGGCCTTGCTTCTGACATATTCCTGTTCTATGACTTCATCATACAGCCGGAATGTGTCAGCCCAGTCACCGCCTACAGCTGAACGGATAATGTTTTCAACATCTTCCGTACTGTGTCCCAGCACCATATAACGCTGAATCTGCCAGTCAGCAGCAGAAGTTATTTTTCCGGCTTTCTGGATCCGGCGCACTATGTCCTTTTCAATTTCTTCTTCCAGCATCAGGTATTTTTTCTCTATGCCGTTTTGAAGCAAAGACTGGTATTCCCTTTTCACTGAATCACATCCTTGTCATTGAACTGTTCAGGAAGGTTCTGCTGTGCCTTTTCAGGCGTTTCACCGTACCATTTTGCACGGTATTCAGCTAATGACATAACGCCCATCGCCACGTCCTGACGGTCACTTTGTCTTTCTGCTTCCTTGTCCTGAATGATACTGTCATCAAAGGAAATAGTGATCGCCGTGTTTTCCTGCAATCCGGGGATCCCTATGCTGATACCGGCCCGGATGACCGTCTTGATCAGCTGGATCAGCACCCGTTCAAGCACCAGTTCATGCTTCTGTAAAGTGCGGTACAGATCGGAATTTTCACTGATCACTTCTGTAGCGGTCTTGACCTGCCCGCCCTCAAACTTGTATCTGTCAGTACCAAAACCACATTTGAAAGAAAGCCAGTTCAGATCGTCATTGATCGCCTTGCTGTGTTCCTCAATCCGCAGTTCCATATTGACTTCATGCATCGCTTCCTTTGTGTCCTTGAAATAATCTTCCGGCAACTCATAGAAAACAGTGTCCTGTGGATCAAAGACGGCATCCCCGCCCTGTGTGGTCAGAAATTCCGGGGCCACAAAGATCCGCTTGCGCCCTAAAGAAAATTCATTCGCATAGCTGTCATATTCAAGGTCAATCTTGCGGATCGCGTCAATGCCGTTTGCGAACAGGGACACGCCCATCGGGTTAGTAGTATCTTCATCCGCATTGTTCACCATGTTCAGCCGGTCAATAATGAAAAGCGCCTGATCCGATCCCGTTTCAATGCGTTCAGCCAGACCACTGAAAGCAGGTATTTCTTCCCATTCTTCTGCGGTCAGTTCCTTCCCGGCTCCCGTGGTATTTTCCACAACCGTGTTTTCAATCACATACTGTTTCCGGCTCTCACTGGGTACATCCTCAATCCGGTGATACTGGAAATGAACGTATTTTTTCCGCTTGTATGTTTTGGGGAATGTGAAAATACATTCTGTGATCACTTTATTCTGCCAGCTGGTAGGGTAAATATGGGCCGCTTCCACATAGTTGATCCCCACGGTTCCCCCGGTCATGTTCCCGGCTTCGTCCACCACGGCATCCTTGATATACACCACATAGGCCACGGTTCCCAGTGCAGACTTCCATTCCTGATATTCATTCCCCAGTTCTTCCCATGTGTTAGATTCCAGCACTTTCTTCACAAAGGTGTCTGTGGTCTGGTCTGCTACAGTGATAGTCACTTTTTCATTCAGCAGCAGATCCGCCATATCCTCACACACCTTTTTACCCATCCCCAGTGAATACCGGGTACAGTTCACAGAAGTGCCGTTCCCACGGTAAACCTTGTATTTATGAAATTTTCGCACATTGGAATTGTACCAGCTGCGCCACACTTCAACTTGACGGTAAAATGTAGGGTTCAGCGTGTCGATCCCTTTGTTCCTGAAATAACTGAAAATATCCATTGTCTTTCACTCCCTGATTATTTTTCATCTTCCTGTTCCGAAACAGGCAGCCACGCCTTGATCTTCGTCCACATACCCATGACCATATACCGGATAGCGTCCATACAGTGATCGTCTAACTTGATCGGTTCTTCCTTGCCCTTTTCAATGGACTTTGGATCGTACCCGTACACCCCAAATTCATCAATGGCGTTTTCCTGTTTGGGGGAAATGGATAAAATGTTGAAGGTCAGCGCCTTTTGTGTCCGGCTGATCCCCAGCTTCACATCATTGTCAGCTTCCCGGACAGATACGGGAACCCCCGCAACCCTACAGGCCCGCTTGATTTCTTCCGCTAAACCTTTAGCAGAAGGATCCAGAAACAGTAAAAAGCGTACACCTTCCGTTCCGTACTGTTTACCCAACAACTGAACGAACTGAACAAAATCCTTTGCATACAGGGAAGGGGCTTTCTGTTTTCCGCTTTCCCTGCCGCTGTGGTAATATTCATTCAGACCCCGCAGCTTCCTGTGTGCCATGTCCAGACCTGCCGCCTGAAATGTCGTGGCGTTCTGCTGTCCATAGTCCCCGCCGATGGCGATAATGGGAAAGCGGTCAATTCCTGTCAGTGGCCGGTCAATGTGCTTCTGGCTGAACATATAATAAATAACTTCGTCTATGCCTATACACTTACCCAGCCATACCCATTCATATTGACGTGGATCTATCAGGTGCAGCGTTTCTGCTGACTGTATCAGGTCAGGCCCCAGCCATTCAGGGGGAACATCCCTATAGTCCGTATGAATGTGGATGCAGTCAGGCCGCTGCTTCATTTTGGTCAGCCACTTCATAATGTCGCTGTTCGGATTCTTTGGCGGGTTAAACAAGTAGATCATTTGAAAATCACCCTTGTTTCCTCTGGCAAAAGTAGCTTCAATGTTCAGAAGTTCATCCTCACCTTCGCCATCGTCAAAGAACTCCGTTAATTCGTCCAGAATGACCAGCTTGATCGGTTTATCTTCGTCAATGATTCCTTTTGTATCGTCTATACCGTCAGAACCGGCAAAATACATTGTGCTGCCGTGCTTTTTATAGGTGATCTCCATAGGGGACTTTGTGATCTCAAACTTTTTCTTGCTGATCCCCAGCCGGTTAATACCCCGCAGCATTTCCTTGTATACCGTTTTCCGCAGCTTGTTATGGCGCTTACGCAGCACCACCACGGAACCGGAACCATCATTGACAAGCTGATATATACCACGCACACCTGCAAAACTGGACTTCGTACCAGCACGGCCAGAAGTCAGTATAATGTGCTTATATGTGCGATTGTTGAATATAGCCTGATATTTCGGTATTATAATTTCACTGATCCGCACCTGTTTCTTTTTAGGTGGGGCAGTCGTTAATGATTTCAACGCCATCATCCTCACCTTCTGCGCCGCCGCTGTTCCTGATCCGTTCAGTTTCCGCTTCCAGCTTCTTCATACGGGCCTTTTGTTCAGGCGTTGCCATGTCCATATGTTCAGACAGCCATTCAAGCGCTTTCATACGGTCAGCCAGTTTTATGCTGGCCCCGTCTTTCCCCTGTCTGACCTCACTAATCAGTGTCCCGTCAACTTCGTCCGATCCCCTGAACTGGACAACGTTCACTATTTTGGTGACAGGTATTTTTTCCCCGGTGTCTGGATCTTCAACCTTGATCGGGCCGAACGCACCCATGACCGGAACTTCCTTTTGTCCGAACGTCAGAAAGTCGGTTATGTCCGAAAAAGCTATGTCCATGTACTTCTGAAAAATGTCCGATTCATCCAATAGCTGCTGATTCAACCGGCCTTGTTTCAGTTCCATGATTGCCGCCTTGATTTCAGTATTTTGCAATAACTTCCAGCCCGCAGCACACGCCGTTGAATAGGCACACCCATATGCTTTTTGATATGCCTTTGTTGCATTGAAGTACCGGACATAAAAAAGGCAGAAAAGCCGCTGTTTTTCAGTAAGTTCGGCGTTCTTTTCTACCTGCTGCACATCTGAATAAACCCTTTTACGGCGTTTCTGCTTAAATACTTCGTGAACGTTCGTCTGTGCGTTTGTTTCGTTCGCTTTTTCCGAACGTTCGCCCGCCCCGTTCATTTCCCACTTGTCACTGTGCTTCCATCGTCTGACAGTGCCAGCAGGAACATTCAGCTGCTTTGCTATGTCCACCAGTTTAAAACCCTGCTGAAACATTTCAAAGGCTTCCTTCCGCAGATCCTTACCGTCTGACAAAGCAAACACACCCCCTTATTTTCTCTTTAAAACAAAACAACCTTCAAAGCGTCCCGCCTTGAAGGTCATTCATGTATTGTTCGACACCTACATTGTATTACAGAAAACAATGCAATACAAGTATCTGTATGTACAAGTTTATGTAATTTTGTGCAAGTCTTTAAATTTGTTAGAAATTTTGTGAATACCGGCCTTGTGTAAATTGTATGCTGTGCGCCGTGAAACGTGCAATTCTTTAGCACATGATTCAATAGGGATAAACTTTAAATAGCGCAAATACAGCAAACGTCTTTCTTTCAAGTCATCGACATACTGATCTATGGTCTGTATGACTTCCGCTTTCATATCTACAAAAGAATCAATGTCTTTGTTCAGCTGTTCGCACAGGTCAACGATCTTTGCACAGGTTTCACCTAAACGGTCTTTAGGGGAGGTCTGCATACGTTCACTTTCCGTACTGGCTGACGTTCCTGTGATGCTGCTCCGCAGACTGTCAATAATATCCTGCTTTTCACCGATCATTTCGTCTATATATTCGATCTGTGATAAATAATTAACAGCTTTTTCATATGGTGTAACCCTCTTTTTTCTTTTATGTTCAGCCATTTATACCTTCCTTTCTGGTCACGCTTAAAAAAATATAACCGTGACCTTTAAAAACCCCATGTTTTCAATATCTTTTTTAATTTCTGACACGCTTGACACGCTAAACATATATCTACTTATATAT
>VSNE01000445.1 GCA_009774155.1 Lachnospiraceae bacterium | reverse complement strand
GTCCGGTGCTGATTGTGGTGGGAAAGATTATGTCTGCTGTGGGTACGATTATGACGATTGTGCCGAAGCTGGCAGGGGTAATCAATGTGGTAAAAGGGGCTTTCGCTGCCTTGAATGCCACGATGCTTGCCAATCCGATTGTGTTGATTATCGCGGCGATTGCGGCTCTGGTGGCGGCGTTTATCTATCTGTGGAATAACTGTGATGAGTTCCGGCAGTTCTGGATTGACCTATGGGAGAACATCAAGGAGACTGCTGTTGCCGTGTGGGAGGGGTTGAAAAGTTTCTTCCAGGCGGCGTGGGAGGCGATCAAGGGGACTGCGGAGACGGTCTGGAATGGGATAAAAACCGCTATTACAGCAGCGGTCAATGCGGTGAAAACTGTGGTCACAACGGTCTGGAACAATATCAAAAGCACCGTGACAAGCGTAGGCAATGCGATTAAGAATGCGGTGATTACGGTCTGGACGAATATCACGTCATCAGTGAAGACGGCGATGGGGAATGTGTTTAGCGCGGTGAGGGATAGTTTTTCCAAGGTGAAGGGGCATATCACGGGGCTGGCGTCCCAGGCGTTCAACTGGGGCAAGGATTTGATCATGGGCATTGTGAATGGCATTAAATCATGCATTTCTGCCGTAGGCGATGCGGTATCTGCGGTTGCGGATAAGATTAAGAGTTTCCTGCATTTTTCTGTTCCCGATGAAGGGCCGCTGACGGATTATGAGAGCTGGATGCCGGACTTTATGGAGGGGCTGGCAAAGGGCATTGAGAAAAGCAAAGGGCTGGTGACAAAGGCGATGGGTTCTTTGTCTGCGGATATGGTGGTGAGCCCGCAGATGAACGCGATGCAGATGGCGGCGGCTGGCGGTGGCGGCACTGTGAATGGCGCCGATTTGTCGGGGCTGGTTTCTGCCATCAGGGATGCGGTTTCCGGTGTGGGTGCGTCCGGGCAGGGCGGTGATATCGTAATTCCGGTTTATCTGGGTGGGGCTTTACTTGACGAGGTGATTGTGAATGCCCAGCAGAGGGCGGATTTAAGGAGCGGGGGCAGGTGAGAGCATGGCGTTTATTCAATATCTGAATTTTGACGGGGCTGACCTGCCTCTGCCGGTCTCCTATGAGGTGGAGATGGAGGATAAGGAAGCGGATTCCGGCGGCGAGACGGAGGCGGGGACGGTCCAGAGGGATGTAGTGAGGGCTGGTGTTGTGTCTATCGCGGTTTCGTTTTCGGTCACGCCTGCATGGCTGAAGCGGCTGACGGAGTTCAAGCAGCGGGAAAGCATCGCGGTGAGGTATTTTGACCCGGAGACTGTGGATGTGAAAGAGACGCAGATGTATGTAGATGGGTTCAAGGTGAAGCTGGAGAAGGATACGAGCTATAAGGGGCTTTGGACGGTGAGCTTTGTACTGAAAGAGTTTTAAGGAAGAAGGTGTATGAATGTACCCGGTGAGCGATGCGTTCCTGCAGGCGGTGCAGGGGAACACGAGGAAATATTACTGGACGGGGAAGATCACCACGAAAGGCGGGGTAGTCTATGAGTTCGAGGCGGAGGATATTGTCAAGGGGAGCGGGTATATATCAAGCCAGTGCTGCGGGAATACGGAGATTGAGCTTGGCACGGTGTATTCGGCTGAGATGGGGATCACGCTGTTGTCGGACATTGACAGATATACTCTGGAAGATGCCCTAGTGGAGCTTTTCTATCATCTGAGGGTGTCGCGGAGCCGGGACAGTGCGGATATTGACGGAGATTATGACCAGGCTGTGGAGGCTGACGGCATCTATGAGAAGATCCCGATGGGCATTTTTGAGGTGTCGGAGGCGAACAGGACGGCAAAGTGCCTGGAGCTGAAAGCCTATGACTATATGCTGCGGTTTGAGCGGGATTTCAACGGCTTTGAGACTGTGGGCAGGGCTTATGATTTTATCAATCTTTGTTGTGAGAGCTGCGGCGTGGGGTTCGCTCAGACGAAGGAAGAGATTGGGGCGATGCCGAACGGCATGGAGAGCCTGTCCATTTATACGGACAATGACATAGGGACTTTTCGGGATGTGCTCTATTATGTGGGGCAGGTGCTGGGAGGGTTCTTTTGTATCGACAGAGCGGGGCTGTTGGAACTGCGCAAGTATGGGAATACGCCGGTGATGGAGATTGAGGCGAAGCATAGGTTCTCTTCAAGCTTTTCGGATTTCATCACAAGGTATACGGCGGTTTCTTCTACGAACATGAGGACGGAGACGGCGGAGTATTACCATCTGGATCCGGATGACGGGCTGACCATGAACCTAGGGGTGAACCCTCTCCTGCAGTTCGGGCTGGATGAGACGAGGCGGGGGCTTTGCACGAATATCTTGAATGATATTTCCGTTATTGACTATGTGCCGTTTGATTCGGATACTATCGGGAATCCTGCTTTGGACGTGGGCGATGTGCTGACGTTTGCCGGAGGACAGGCGGATGGGGATAAGATCAGCGCCGTCACTTCCATGCAGGTGAAGATGTATGGGAAGCAGAGGCTGAAGGGGGTCGGGAAGAATCCGAGGCTTGCGCAGGCGAAGTCGAAGAATGACAAGAATATTTCGGGGCTGCTGTCGCAGATTGAAGCGGGGAAAATCGGGATCCATACCTTTACCAATGCTTCCGCTTTCACCGTAGCGGACGTGGATGCGAAGATTATCTCCATAGAGTTTGCCACAAGCGAGGATAACCATGCGCAGTTCTTCGGTCAGGTGGTCGTGGATGTCAGGGCGGATGCGGTGGAGAGGACGGCGACGGCGAGCGGGGATGTAGTGATTCCGCCTGTGAATGTTGATGAAGTATCCGGGAAATCATCTGGGGAGGAATCTGTGGAAACGTCTGAGGTTATCGGCGCCACGGAAGGGCAGACGGTGGCGGTGTCGCTGCCGGTGACATGGACGGAGGACGGGTATGCGGATGTGATATTCAGCTTTGAGTTCAATAACCGGATGGTGCCGCTTATTTATCCGCAGGAGCGCTGGAGGACAGGGAAGCATACGATTCTTTTGTACTATCCGATTGAAAACGTGGTGGCGAACTACAGCAATATTTTTAATGTGTATATGCGTTGCAGCGGCGGCACGGCTTCTATTGATACCGGCTGGTGCATTGCTTCCGTTTCCGGGCAGGGCATGGGCGCGGATGCTGCATGGGACGGCAGGATCGATGTGGAGGAATCTGTGGGTCGGTTTGCCTTTGGTACGGGGAAGGAAGCCGGCGGGCTTAAGGCACTTGGCATTACGGAAAGCATTGGGTGGAAGATTGACGAGCTTGTCCAGAGGTACTATGAGGATAGGTTCGGCGGCAGGCATACAGTTGGCGGTTTTGCGATGCCTGTTGACGTGCCCGGCAGTAATTCATAAGGGAGGATGTTATGAGAAGATTGACAGGAAATCTGACGGTAGAGCTTGAGGATGTAAATACCGGGGCAGTGGAGGCCGTTGCTGAGACGAACATGGTCACGAATGCGGTGAACAACATTCTGGGAATGAACCCAATGGGGCTTTTTTACAAGTCGTCTGGAGAGTATGATGACCAGCTGATTTGGAATGAAGAGATGCTCCCCATCTGCCCGAACATGCTTGGGGGCATCCTGCTTTTTTCGGATGCGGTTACGGAGGATGCGGATAATATTTATCTGTCGTCTGCAAATCTGCCGGTGGCGTATGCGAGCAATGATGTGAATGCCACGGCTAACGTGAAGAGGGGCAGCATGAACCTGACGGAGAGCATGGCCCTTACAAACGGGTATAAGTTCGTGTGGGAGTTTACGCCTTCCCAGGGGAACGGGACGATCGCGGCGGTGGGCATCACATCCAAACAGGGTGGGGCGAATGCCTACGGGAGCGATGTGGCGGTGAAGACGGCCTTTTTGGAGATCAGGAAGAATACGCTGGATCTGGGTGTGGGCTGGCTGAATACGCTGTTCCGGGCTGTTGAGGTGGATTTTGAAAAGGGAAAGCTGTATTCTATCGCGTATGCGAGCAACACAGTGACAATCAGCACCTATAGGATTCCTGTTTTTGATATCGGGCTGAATGAGAAGCTGGACGATACTACGTTGACCTTGGAGGATGCCACGGTGTTGAACTGTGGGACGTTTCAGTTTTATGGGAGTTACACGCCTTATGGCATTTTCTTTGATGGGAAGGATGGGTACTGGTATGGGTTCTCCAATCAGGCGAATTCGTCCGGGGATGCAACAATGTTGTGGATCAGAATCAAGAAGGATGATTTTTCCTTTACGGAGGGAAGCTGGACGCTTTCTAATGCGGCTCTTAAAGCAGTGGGGAGCTTCCGGGAGGAATCCAGTTATCCGGACACACAGAGGAATGCGGTTTTAAGGAGCGGGTATCTGTATGTGCTGGGTTATGGCAATAACGGGGTTTATAAGATTAATGTCAATAACCAGGCGGATGTCACGTTCATCAGCTTTGGCTTTACGTCGGCGGCCAAGTCCATCGGAGGCTCCGGGAGCTGTGAGTCGAGGTTGGCGATAATCAGGGATCTGATTATTGGGTATGATTTTGTCATTGATGTGAACGACAAGGTGACGAAGACTTTTGGAGGCACGAGGTATGGGACGCTTGCGACGCCGCTTTTTGAATATAAGGGGTTTCTGCTTGGATGGGGCGGCTCTTATGGGAATGAGTACAGGTACAATTATCTGCTGACGCCGTATCTGGCCACGATCAGCAACCTGTCGCAGGCGGTGGTGAAGAATGCGGATAAGACGATGAAGATCACGTATACGCTGACGGAGGAAGAAGAAACGTAAGGTTTAAGGAGAACTGAATAACCGGTACCAGGGGATGGCTTCGGCTGTCCCTATTATTATGCAAAGAAACGGAGGGATTTGTGATGAAGGAGTTTTGGAATGTGATCCAGATGGTGTTCGCTGCGGTAGGCGGATGGCTGGGGTATTTTGTGGGCGGCTGTGACGGCCTGCTTTATGCGCTGCTGGTGTTTGTGGTATTGGATTATATCACGGGGATCATGTGTGCGGTGGCGGATAAGAAATTGTCAAGTGCTGTAGGGTTCAGAGGTATCTGCAGAAAGGTTCTGATTTTTGTGCTGGCAGGAGTGGGGCATATTCTGGATGTCCAGATTTTCGGTGAGACGGGGGTGCTCAGGACGGCCATCATTTTCTTTTATTTGAGCAATGAGGGGCTGTCGCTGGTGGAGAATGCGGCGTATCTGGGGCTGCCGGTGCCGGAGAAGCTGCGGAAGGTGCTGGAGCAGCTGCATAAGAGGGCTGAGGACGAGGGTGACGGGAAGGATGGTGCTCAGTGATGAAGTATGGTGGGAAGAATAAGCCGCTGGCCTGCATGATGACGCAGAGTGCCTGTTATAAGGGCACGCAAAAGATGGATGTCAGGGGCGTGCTCTGGCATAGTACCGGCGCGAATAATCCTGATTTGAAGCGGTATGTGCAGCCGGATGACAATGCTGCGGACAGAGACGCAATGCTTAAGCTGATTGGGAAGAATGCCTATGGAAATGACTGGAACCATACGAGGGTGCAGGCGGGACTAAATGCATGGATTGGGAAGCTGGATGACGGCACGGTGGAGGCGGTTCAGACTATGCCGTGGGACTATCGCCCGTGGGGGTGCGGCTCCGGTTCAAAGGGTTCCTGCAACGATGGGTGGATCCAGTTTGAGATCTGCGAGGACGGGCTGAATGACAGGGCATATTTCGATAAGGTCTATAAGGAAGCCTGCGAACTGACGGCGTATCTTTGCAGGATGTATGGGATTGATCCGAAGGGCAGCGTGAACTATAACGGTGTGAGGGTGCCCGCTGTTCTCTGCCATGCGGATGCCCATAAGCTGGGGCTTGGGAGCAATCATGGGGATGTCCTTCATTGGTTTTTGAAGTTCGGGAAGAGCATGGAGACAGTCAGGGCAGATGTGGCGGCTTTGATGGGGACAGGGGCTGCGGTGGAGGCGATTCCTCCCGCAGATACGGATGCTGAGAAGACTGTCTGGGATTTCCTTTTGGGTAAGATTGGGAATGCCTGCGGCGTTGCTGGGCTTATGGGGAACCTGTATGCTGAGAGCGGGCTGAGGGCGGATAACCTTCAGAACAGCTTTGAGAAGAAGCTGGGGCTTGATGACAGGACTTACACGCTTGCCGTGGATACGGGTGCTTATGGGAATTTCGTCGGGGATGGCGCGGGGTATGGCCTGGTGCAGTGGACTTACTGGAGCAGGAAGCAGGCGCTGCTTGATTTTGCGAAGGGCGGGGGCAGGAGCATTGGAGACCTGCAGATGCAGTTGGATTTCCTGTGGAAGGAATTGAAGGAAGGGTATTCCGGGGTGCTCAGTGTGCTGCAGAGTGCCGGGAATGTCAGGCAGGCTTCCGATGCGGTGCTTCTGCGGTATGAGAGGCCGACGGATACAAGCGCTGCGGTACAGGTGAAGAGAGCAGGGTATGGGGAAGGGTACTATGAGAAGTATGTTGGTTCGGTCAAGAAGCCTTCTTCCGGGGGTATGACGGAAGCGGATTGTCCGTTCCTTGTGAGGGTGACGATAGCTGACCTGAATATCCGCAAGGGCGCCGGTACTGACACCGCAAAGATAGGGAAGTTTATCCCGCCGGGAGTGTATACGATTGTTGAGGTGAAGTCAGGTAAAGGTTCTACAACTGGATGGGGAAGGCTGAAGAGCGGGGCAGGGTGGATAAGTTTGGATTATTGCCAGAAAGTGTAAGCAAATATGGTTTGAGGGTATGCCCGTGGTTGTCTGCGAAAGCAGATGATTGCGGGCTTATTTTAATGGAACATGCTTCACAATAAACGTCATCGCTATCCATAAGTGGTTAAAAAAATATCCCAAGACATATAGAGGACAAGAAATAAACACTAAAGGCGGTGGCTATATGAGCATTGATGAAATGAAAAATATTGATGTGAGGACAGTGGATCCGGAGACGTTGGTGGATGTCACTCAGATTCAGATTGATGAAAGCCTGTCCAAGGAAGAACGGGTGGAGGATTTTATCAGACAGGTCCGGAATCCGTACTGCTTTAAGGTGGGGAACATGGTTGTGAAGAATGTCTACAGCGAGGATGGTGTTACCTTGGCGGAGCGGTTTAAGCAGTTTGCCAGGACATTGTAAGAAGTCCTTGGACATTGCCGGATGTCAATGATAACGGGCTTATTCTGTGATATTGTGAATGTGGACTAAGTCGTCAGCGGTTTTCTCCTTTTCTGGATATCCGGGTTGAGCGCCGGAAATACAGATTTGGAGGAAACATAATGACAAAGGATTTAAAATCTTATCAGGCAGCCGTGTACCTCAGGTTATCGAGGGAGGACGGGGATATTGCCGATGGCGGTAAACAGATCAGTAATAGTATTGCCAATCAAAAAGAGCTGGTCATGGACTATCTAAAGTCCCGCACTGAAATTACCGTGGTTTCCACGTATACGGATGACGGTTACAGTGGTGTGAATTTCGAGAGGCCGGAATTCCAACGAATGCTTTCTGACATCAGGGAAGGCAAGATTAACTGTGTCATTGTAAAGGATTTATCAAGGTTCGGAAGAAACTATATTGAGTCCGGGCGATATATTGAAAAGATTTTCCCGATGCTTAATATCAGGTTCATTGCTGTCACTGATGGCTATGACAGCATCAATGAGGATATGGGAGCGATATGATTATCCCTTTCAAAAATCTGATCAATGATGCTTATTGTCGGGATATTTCCATCAAGATTAGAAGCCATATGGAAATTAAGAGGCGCAGTGGGGAGTATATCGGAGCCTTTGCTGCCTATGGCTATTTGAAGGATGAAGAGAACAAAAATCATCTGGTGGTTGATGAGTATGCGGCGGATGTGGTGAGGGATATTTTTACCATGAAGCTGTGCGGAATGAGCCAGCAGGTTATAGCGGACAAGCTGAATGCGGACGGTATTCTGTCTCCGCTGCAGTATAAGAAGAGCATTGGGGTGTCGCTTGAGAGCAGTTTCCAGAAGAATGTGGCGCCAAAATGGAGCTACAATACGGTGCTTAGGATTCTGAAAAATGAAGTTTATACTGGTACGGTCGTCCAGGGGAAATGTACCACGCCGAATTACAAGATTAAGAAGCGCATCCAGAGGGATGAAAGCGAATGGGCCAGAGTGGAAGATATGCATGAGGCGATTATATCAAAGAGCGATTTCTCTTTGGTGCAGGAGCTTCTTTTGAGGGATACCAGGGTATCTCCCGGGCGGTCGGAGGTTTTTCCTCTGTCCGGGATTGTGTTCTGTGCGGACTGCGGCGAGCCGATGATTAGGAAGACGGTTCCGGCAGGCGGCAGGAGGTATGTGTATTATGTCTGCTCCGGCAATAAAAGGGACAAGGCAAGCTGCAGTACGCACAGCATTTCTGAAAAGAAACTGATGGATGGAGTGCTGGGCGTTGTGCAGACCTGCATAGGAAGAGTTATTGCTTTATCGGATGCGATGGAGATTGTCAATTCATCAGCAGGTTCGGAGCCGGATGTCGTGAAGTATGATAAACGGATTGAAAGGCTGCGGGAGGAAGAGCGGCTGTGCAATGACCGCAGAAAAAATCTGTATGAGGATTTTAAGGACGGCATTCTGTCTAAGGAAGAATATTTTATGCTCCGGGAGCAGTATCAGGGCAGGATTGCTGATTTTGAGAAGAATATTTTGTCTCTTGAAGCTGAGAGGGAGGGCATTATAAAGAACGGATCCGGGAAGCAGGAATGGATTGAGAGGCTGAAGGGATATGGGAATGTTTTAAGCCTTGACCGGGAGCTAGTGGCGTTTTTGATTGAGCGGATTGATGTTTTCAATAATAGCGCTATACAGGTGACTTACCGATTCCAGAAAGCGATTGATGAAATGGAAAACGCAGTGGAGCTTTCTTCAAAGGAGGCGGTGTAGATGGCACGCAGGAGCAGGAAGGAAAATGCTGCAGTGCAGGCGGCAGCTGTAGAGGTTAAAACTTATAAGACTGCAATATATGTCCGTTTATCCAGAGAGGATGAACGCAAGGTTGAGAACGAGAGCGTGGAGAATCAGACGGAGTTCCTTAAAGATTACGTTTCAAAGGATGCTTCTTTGGAACTTGTAGATGAATATGTTGACAGGCATTTTACGGGAACGAAATTTGACAGGCCGGAGTTTATGAGGATGATTGAGGATGTCAAAAGCGGCAGGATTAATTGTGTAGTGGTGAAGGATTTATCCAGGCTGGGCAGAAACTATCTGGAAGCAGGGGATTACATCGAAAAGATATTTCCGTTTTTCGGCGTCAGGTTTATAGCGGCGACGGATGGTTATGACAGCCTTACGTCAAATCCGACAGAGGACGGGCTGGTGGTGCCGCTTAAGAATCTCATCAATGAGGCGTATGCGAAGGATATCTCAAAGAAAATATGTACTTCTTTTGAGAACCAGTTTAAGCAGGGGATATATTTTGCGACAACGGCGGCTTATGGATATAAAAAGGATCCGGATGATTCCCACATGGTTTTGGTGGATGAGGATGTGAGGGATGTTGTGGTTCGTATCTTTTCTGAATACATAGGCGGGAAAAGTCTGGCGCGGCTTGCAAGGGATTTGAATATGGATGGGATACCGGCGCCAAGCGTTTATTGGCAGCAGAATGATGTGATTCATAAGCAGAAATACACGAATCTCTGGGAGGGAAAGCAGATAAGGCGTATCCTGCAGAACCCGGTTTATATTGGCGATGTGCAAATTGGCAAGACGAGAAGATGTTATTACAAGGGCATAACGAAAACGATCAGGCGGGATGACGGATATTATGTGGAGAATCATCATGAGGCGATCATTGACCGGGATATGTTTGAGGCGGCGCAGAAAAGACTTCAGGCGAGGCAGGGCGTGTATTTCGCAACGCGTGGAAAAAATGACGGCATTAAGAACAAGAAGCCGGATTATCTGCAGGGTATTCTTTATTGCGGTCATTGTGGGAACCAGATGAGCATGTACCGCAAGACCGCCAGGCTGGTGAATGGTGTCGGGCATTACAGCACGTATGTCTGCCGGCGTTCGGCTGCTTACGGTCCGGATGATCCGCCGAAGAACGTCAAGGCGGAGGATTTGGAAGAGATGGTGCTTATGCTCATAAAGCAGCATATTACCTTATATGTGGAGGCTAAGGACAGGCTGAAAGTGTTGAATTGTGATTCAGCAGCCTTAGCGAAAAAGGCAGAATTGGAAAAGAAGTTGGAAGGGGCAGGGATGCGCAGGGCAAAAGTCGAGGGTTTTATCCGAAATCTCTATGAAGACTTTGCAGATGGTGTTTTCTCTGAAAATGAATATCTGGATATGAAATCTGGATATGCTGCAGAGCTTGATGGGCTGGAGTCTGAGTGTGAAGAGTTGAAAGCGGCGATTCAGACATACTCTGTTTCGTATGGCGGAATGGAAGAGATGGCGGCAGCATTCGCAAAACATGTCGGGGTGGATGAATTGAGCAGGGAGCTGGTGCAGACATTTATCAAAAAGATTGTCTGCTATAGCAAGACGCGCTTTGAGGTGGAGTACGCCTTTGCTGATGGCCTGAAAGAACTGGGGGATTTGATCGAAAAGAGGGAGGCGGAGATAGCATGAGGGATTATACGATTTGTGCTTATATGAGGCTTTCCAATGAGGATGGGGATGTTTTCGGAAGGAAAGTGGAGAGCGGAAGCATCACTTCACAACGTAGGCTGATCATGGATTTTATAGACAGACAGCCGGAGTTTGCGGGATGCCGGGTTATTGAGCGCTGTGATGACGGGCTTTCCGGGAGATATTTTGACACCAGGCCGCAGTTTACGGATATGATCGGGCTGGCGAAGCAGGGGAAGGTCAACTGCATCATCGTGAAGGATTGTTCCCGGTTCGGGCGTGATTATGTGGAGCTGGGGGATTATCTGGAGCAGCTGTTCCCGTTCCTGGGTGTGCGGTTTATTTCGGTGAATGACCATTATGACAGTGACCGGGACGAGGGCGGGCTGGATATCGCTTTCAAGAACCTTGTCTATGATATTTATTCCAGGGATTTGTCAAAGAAGGTCAGGCAGGCAAGGGAGCGGCTGGCACATCAGGGAAAATACACCGCAGGACAAACATTGTATGGATACCGGAAGATGAAGCAGGATAAACATAGGCTGGAGATTGATCCGGAGGCGGCTGCGGTGGTCAGGGAAATTTTTGATATGAGGCTGGCG
>VSNE01000444.1 GCA_009774155.1 Lachnospiraceae bacterium | reverse complement strand
CCAGTTAAGTGCTAGGCGGGGCGGCTATTGCTGTCACGGCACTGGGCGGGGCGGCGATCAAAGTAGGTTCAGACTTTGAAGCGGGGATGTCAGAGGTTCAGGCCGTGTCTGGCGCTTCCGGTGAAGCCCTTGAACAATTAAAAGAAAAAGCCAAAGAAATGGGCGCAAAGACGAAGTTCAGCGCCACGGAATCAGCCGAAGCTATGAACTACATGGCGATGGCTGGCTGGAAAACAGAGGAAATGCTGGGCGGTATTGAAGGTATTATGAACCTTGCAGCCGCTTCCGGTGAAGATCTTGCCACTACTTCCGACATTGTGACGGATGCCCTGACAGCGTTCGGTATGTCTGCATCCGATTCAACGCATTTTGCTGACATACTGGCGGCGGCTTCCAGTAATGCAAACACGAACGTGGGCTTGATGGGTGAAACATTCAAATATGTTGCACCGCTGGCCGGTTCACTGGGTTATTCTGCGGAAGATACGGCCACGGCCATCGGCTTAATGGCAAACGCTGGTATTAAAGGTTCACAGGCTGGTACTTCTCTGCGTTCCATTATGACAAGGCTCGCAAAGCCTACAAAGGAATCGCAGGCGGCGATGGATGCACTGGGCCTGTCTATAACGGACAGTTCCGGGAAAATGAAGCCGTTGTCTGAAATTGTAGGCGATATGCGGAAAGGCTTTTCTGGCCTTACAGAGGACGAAAAAGCCAGCTATGCCGCTATGCTGGGCGGTCAAGAAGCCATGTCTGGATTGCTGGCAATCGTCAATGCGTCAGATAAAGACTTTGAAAAGCTGTCCGGAGCAATCAATGACTGTAACGGATCCGCCGCTGAAATGGCTGAAATCATGCAGGACAATTTACAGGGGCAGATCACTATTCTGCAATCTGGCCTTGAAGGTTTAGGTGTTTCCCTGTATGAAACCATGCAGGACACGGCAAAGGACGTTGTAAAAGAAGCACAGGGGATGGTTCAGCAGTTACAGGATGCGTTCAATGAGGGCGGTTTTCAGGGCCTTGTGGGTGCGTTCGGTAACGTTCTGGCGCAGATAGTCCAGAGGATAGCGGAAGCGGCCCCAACAGTCATTGAAGCCGCTGTCAGTCTGGTCATGTCCTTTTGTGACGGCCTGAAAAGTGCGCCTGGAATCGGGGAATCTGGCGCAAGCCTGATCACATCCCTTGTCACCGGCCTGATGTCCTGTGTCGGTGAGATATGGACAACGGCCATAGTCCTGATCGGCAAGCTGGCAGAAGGGATTGCTGCGGGTGCGCCGCAGATGGTTCAGGCAGCTTCCACGGCGATCACTGACATTGTGGAATGTATTGTTGACTGGATGCCGGATATTCTACAAGCCGGTGCTGATATTATTGTAGCGCTGGCAGAAGGGATTGCTGGCGCACTTCCCACATTGATATATCAGGCGGCGGTCATTGTGTCAGACATAGCGCTGGCGCTGGTTGAAAACCTTCCGGCACTGGTGGATGCTGCCTTGCAGCTGGTCATGGGTCTGGTGCAAGGTCTGGTTGACGGGATCCCTGTTCTGCTAGAAGGTGCTATTCAGTTATTCATGGCAATACTGGATGCGCTGCCCGTTATCATAGAAAAATTACTGCAAGCGCTGCCTGACCTGATAACCACAATTATAGACTTTTTCACGCAGAACATACCGCTGATCGTTGACGGTGCAATTCAGCTGTTAATGGGTATCATTGAAGCGATCCCGGTTATCATTCAGGCAATCGTGAATAATTTGCCGCAGATCATAACAGCACTTGTCAACGGGCTTGTGGGTGCGCTTCCGCAGCTGTTAGAAGCAGCCATCACGCTGCTGATGGCGATCATTGAAGCGATCCCTGATATTGTGGTGGCGATTGCTGAAAACCTTCCGCAGATCATAACGGCGATTGCTACAGGTTTAGCACAGGCCATCCCGCAGATATTCACAGCAGCAAAGGATCTGTTATGGCAGATTATTGAAGCGGTTCCTGAAATTGTGGTAGGTATTGCCGGAGCCGTACCGGATATTATAGCCGGAATTGTGAACGGCCTGCTCGGTGGAATCGGTGCAGTATGGGATGCCGCGTGTGAACTGGGTTCCGGTATACTGGACGGGATCAAGTCATTTTTCGGTATTAACAGCCCTTCAACCGTAATGGCTGAACAGGGTGATTATTTGGTACAGGGGCTAGTGAATGGCATCGCAAGTATGCCCGCAGAACTGGCCACATATCTGGATCAGACAGTCCAGAAGATCATAGCATGGGGACAGCAAATGTTCAGCAACGTTCAGAACATAATTCAGAACGTAGTGAACACAGCTGTGAACCTGATCGCACAACTGCCCGGTAAAATCTGGACATGGCTTGTTAATGTGGTGACAAAAACTGTTCAATGGGGACAGCAGATGTTGACCACGGCCACAAATGCGATTCAAAACATGATTTCCAGTATCATTTCCCTACTGTCTGAACTTCCGGGGAAGGTCTGGACATGGCTTGTTAATGTGGTAACGAAAGTAACCGCATGGGGCCAACAAATGCTGAATACCGCAAAAAGCGCAATCAGCAGCATGATTTCAGCCATCGTCAGCTTAATTTCTGAATTACCGGGAAAAGTTTGGACGTGGCTTGTAAACACAGTAACAAAGGTTACACAGTGGGGACAGCAAATGTTGAGCGCTGCAAAAACAGCGATCAGCAATATGATTTCTTCCATTGTTTCCCTTATATCTGAATTGCCGGGTAAGGTGTGGACGTGGTTAGTCAATACCGTCACGAAAGTGACAGCATGGGGACAGCAGATGCTTTCCAGTGCAAAAACGGCAATTACAAATATGATTTCCAGCATTATTTCCCTTATGTCTAAATTACCGGGGAAAGTTGCAACGCACTTGTCAAATGTCGTTTCAAAGGTTGTCGCATGGGGCAGCAAACTGGCATCCAAAGGGGCCGCTGCTGCTAAAGGGCTGTTTGATGCCGTGGTCAACGGTGTCAGCGGTTTACCTTCCAAAATGGCAGAGGTAGGAAGTAATATAGTCAGCGGTATTTGGAACGGTATCAGTTCAGGATGGAACTGGCTGAAAGATAAGGTTTCAAGCCTTGCAAAGAGTCTGCTGGATGCCGCAAAGGACGCACTGGGTATAAATTCCCCTTCAAAGGCGTTCCGTGATGAATTTGGACGCTGGCTAATGCCCGGAACTGTAGAGGGTGTGAAACAGTCAATGCCTAAAACGTTGCGGGAAATGGAAGCACAGGCCGGGGAACTTCTGGCAGCTATGCAGGGAACCGTGGACGCTTCCATGAATGAAGTTTCTTTGAACGCTTCAAGTTTTGGGGATGCAAAGGCCCTGAACAATGGGGGAACCACTGTCTATAATGACAATCATCAGGAACAGGAAAACAACTACCATGTACCTGTAGCAACACCAGCAGAAACAGCAAAGGCACAGCGGGAAGCGTTCAGGAAGATGGCCGGGGGTGTGAAGTAATGACAATTAACACATTAAAAATTGAATTGACGTGCAACGGCAGAACGCTGGCGATGGGGCCGGGACTTGATATTGACATAACCAAAGTTTCCGGCCTTGAATCTTCCGAACTGGAAATAAGCACGTCAGACAATGCACTGGTGGATGGGGTGTCTGTAGACGGTAAGAAAATAGGCAAGCGCCCCATCCACATTGAAGCGAAGTTCAAAAGTGGCCGCAATAACCCGGAAAACCGGGCTGCGGTCATTAAATTTTTTAACCCTAAGTATACCGGGAAAGCCCTGATCACAAATATGGGGATTTCCCGGAATATTGAATATGAACTGGAAGGATGGACGTTTGCGGAGCAGCGGAACCTTGACACAAGGCTGGGGATCATTGTGGATCTGATATGTCCGGATCCTTATATGCTGAATGTTGATAATTTTGGTAAGAACATGGCCCACTATACAAAGCAGTTTCATTTTCCGTGGCACTCTTTAGCAAGACGGGCCACAAATAAAAACCAGTACCCGGAGAAAGCAAGGGGGTTAATGCTGGGCGGCATGATTATGGGCTACAGGACGCTGCACAAGGAAGTTGTGCTTGCCAACGATGGGGACGTTTCAACAGGTGTTCAGATTCAGTTTGTAGCGAAACGGGGAACTGTAAAGAATCCGAAAATCACCAGCGTAAAGACTGGTCAATTCATGCGGGTTGTGTGTGATATGGTGGCCGGTGATGTCCTGCTGATAGATACGAACCCACGCCATCAGGTCATTGAACTGAACGGGGTGAACTTCTACCACCACATTGACCGGCGATCAGAACCTTTTGAACTGGAAGTTGGGGACAATTACCTTGAATATGACGCTGATGAAAATTACACGAATTTGGACGTGAATCTATATTACCGGCCTAAATATTTGGGGGTGTGATTATGCAGTTTATTATATTTGACAGCAGCTTCCAGACAACGGGATCCATCCGGGTATTCAATACGCTTTTATGGTATCGCAGGTATTACAGCCCCGGTATATTTGAACTTCATGTACCGGCTGAATATTTTGACCTGATCAACAGCGGCAGGTATCTGTACAGGAATGACCGCACGGAATTGGGAGTGATCCGGGAAGTCAATTTCATGCGTGGAGATGAAAGCCAGAAAACAGCATACTGTAAAGGCTTTTTTGCTGAACACCTGCTGAACAATAACGTGATCTACCCCACTTTTAACCGGACAGGGACACCGGAAGCGCTGGCCCGTGGGGTAATTGATCAGTATATTATCAATCCGGCCAACGCAGACAGGAAGATCAAACACATTCAGCTGGGACAGCTGCAAGGCGGCGGCACTTCCATCGCCTTGCAGAATACCGGGGACAATGTGGGGGATCGCTTATATGACACGCTGAAAACACAGGAAATGTCACAGCGCCTTGTTTTTGATTATCTGGAAAATACGCTGACATATGAGGTTTGGAAGGGCCTTGACCGCACGGACACACAGACAGAAAACAGCTGGGCGATTTTTTCAGACAGCTTCAGGAACATAAAAAATGCACAGTATGACCGGGATGAATCGGATTGCAAAAATGTGGCATATGTGGTCGGAGAAGGTGAAGGATCCGCCCGGAAGGTGGTTGAAGTGGACATCCGGCAAAGTCCTGACGAAGAACGCCGGGAACTGTGGGTTGATGCTAGGGACTTGCAGCAACATTCCGACAATGTAAACTATACGGATGCACAATACAGGGATCTGCTGGTTCAGCGTGGTCTTGAAAAACTGGCTGACTATGCGGGCATTGAAAAGGTTGATAGTGATGTGGATCCTGCTGCTAATCTCATTTACGGAACTGACTATGATTTAGGGGATCTGTGTACTTACAGGTACAGCGATGTGAATATAGAATGTTCAAAACGGATCACTGAAATTCAGGAAGTGTTGGAAGGTTCCAAAAGAACGTTGAGCGTTATTTTTGGGAATGACAGCGCAACGGATTTTAAAAAGATTATCAGAAAGGAGACAACATAAAAATGGCTTTTAGATTTGGATATTTCGATTCAGAAATTATAGGGACAGACGATGAGGGGATGCCGATTTTTGACCGGGCTGAAACGTCTGACCTGTTCGCCCTTCTCTTTGCTAATTTAGTCAGTGACGGGGTTCTTGCCCTTCCGTCAAACTGTTTCCGGGTACGGGCTGCGGGGAATGGCCTGAACCTTGAACTGGATCCGGGTTTTGGTATGGTGAAGGGACACTTCTGTTACAATGACGAAGTTGACCATTTAACCATAGAATCAGCACCGCAGCAGTATAACAGAATTGACCGGGTTGTTATGCGGTGCAACTATCTGGAAAGAATGGTTGAAATTTTAATAAAAACCGGTACAGAAGCGGCTAACCCTGTACCGCCTGAACTGATCCGGCCAGCAGCCGGTGACTATTTTGAATTATGCCTTGCAAATATCCGGTTGACCGCAGGGCAGAAAGTGATCACACAAAGCAGTATCACAGACACACGGCCAGACAGCGCCGTTTGTGGCTACATTACGCAGCTGATTGACCATCTTGACACAGCTGTTTTCTTTGAACAGCTGAATAAATTCTATGAAGAATTTGTTGACAAGTCCAACACCAGCTATAAAGAGTTCACACAGATGGCGGCTGACGCTTTCAAAGCGTTCACGGATGACATATCACAGTATATTGCCACGCTGAAACAGGACAGCACAGACGCATATAACAATTTACTGACCACCATGAACAACTTTTATACCACGCTTTCACAGCAGGGGCAGAACCTTCATGATCAGTATTCCGCTGAACTGTCTGAATATCTGACTGAACTTGAAACGAAAGGAAACAATGACCTGTTAGCAATCACGCAGCAGCTAATTCTTTTCAAGTGCACAAATGAAGCGGCTTTCCTTGAATGGTTTGAGCATATCAAGGGGACGCTGGGCGAAGATGCAGCCGGGGCCTTGCAGAACCAGACTGACGCACTGACAGCACAGGTTCAGGATCTTCAAAGTATGCTGATCAGTGGCATGGTACGGGCGAAGCTGAAAACGGATCAGAATGATTTCATAACAGACAGTACAGGAAAACCGCTGCTGATCGGCTGGCCGATCTGCGGTTGTAATAAATGAAACAGGAGGTAACACGACAATGAATGAAGGAAAAACTTTTTTTGATTTACCACAGGCGCAGACCGTACCTGCTGGGAGCCGGTACGCCGTGGAAATGGGGGACGGTTCCGGGACTAAAAGCGTGACACATGAAGATGTGGTCAAGGCTGTGGGCGGGGATCTTCCGCTGGGCGATACAAAAGACCTTGAAACCATAGCAAAAGACAATTTTGTTAATGCAATCAATGAGATCAAGCGCCGGACAGATTCAGCGTCAGGCGGTGCGGCGATCAGGGTGCTGACCACAGATCCGGCCCTGTATGGGCGTGTTGTATCAGTGACGGATGGCAAAACCACGCTGACCGGTTCCATGTCTTATACTGGTGAATGTATGATAACCGGCATACTGATCAATGGCAATCTGACGGTATCTGCATCTACAGAAGAAGGGGCCACAGCTGAAACTACTGTCACGGTCACGAATTACGCCACATATAACGCCGAACTGGACACAAGGGGAGAATATAACCGTATTGACATAAAAACGGCTGAAACGGGCTTATATGGGGCTACAGTGACCGTTTCCAACGGCACGGACAGCGCAACGGGGACAATCGGAAATGACGGCACGGCAAAGATCCGCTTTACCTTTTCCGGGCCAGTTACAGTGACCGCTTCCGATGGCACGAATACGGCCAGCGCTTCCTTGAATGTATCGGGGGAAAACGTGGGTGTTTACAATGTGGATCTTCAACTTTATCACCTGACTGTGACTACAGCTGACAAAAACCTGAACGGAAAGATCGTCACGCTGGTATGTGGAAGCTACAGCAGGACGGGAACTTTTGCGGGCGGTGTTGCTGCCATTACTTTTGACAATAACTTCATGGGCGAATGTCTGATCGGTGCGTCAGACGGTTCCAGAACCGGCACAGTGAAGATCTACCCGGTTCCATCTATGTACTCTTACAGTGTAACAATGACGCTGGCAGTTGTATATTCTGCCCTGATTGACTTTTCAAAGTCAGCACCGGACAAAATGATCACCTATGCAGACGATGCGGAAGGTATGGAACACAGTTTTGCGTCATGGCGTGATATGCCGATTTTCAAAGATATGCGGCCCTGTGTAGTCAAGGATGGGGAAGTGCTTTATTACCTGAACCCTGATAATTACACGCAGAAAGCAGACAGGACAGCCGCAGACATCACCACGCTGGGGAATGATGTCATGCTAGAACTTCCCTATAGGGTAGGCTACAGCATCGAATGGGTGAACGCTGGAAAGAATCTGCTGAAAGTGTCCGTGACCAACGAACCAAATAACGCAGCTTTCAAGTATGACGCTTTCAGCCTTGACAGTTACAACGATTGTGACCGGATCTATATTGGTGTTTATAAAGGCCACTGTTCCGGGAATAAAGCATATTCCAGTTCAGGAAAAGCCGTCACCGTATCACAGACCATTGACACATTCAGAACATGGTGCAGGGCAAGGGGCGCAGGTTATCAGCAGCGCACATATGGCAGCTTGAAAATGATGCAGTGCCTTTTCATTATCAGTCATGGCACATTAAACAGTCAGGCGGCTGTGGGAACCGGATATGTGAAAAGCAGTCACAGCGCTGGCGTTAATACTGGCGGTACAAATGCATATGGTTTTGACAGTGAAGTGATCCGCACTTCTGCCCCATCCTACATGACCGATCAGGAACATCAGGTGAAATGTTTGGGTATTGAGGACTTTTGGGGGAATTATTGGGAGTTCATTGACGGCCTGACTTCTGACGCAAACAGAAACGTGATGACCTGTGATATTGCAAAGAACTTTGTCACTAATGGAACCGGTTATAAAAACAACGGAAACGGCGGTGTGACAGCGAATATTACAAACTATATGAAGTTACCGCAGGGCGGCAGCGATGCAGGTTTTACGGCCCGTGACGTATCAGGATCAGACAGCACCTATTTTACCGATTATGCTTCTTTGTGTGCGTCCTGTCTTGCTATTTTCGGTGGTTATTGGCCTGATGCTCTTAATGCGGGCGCTTTTCTGCTGTGTGTGTTTGGTGCTTTTTCGTGCTCGGATGTGCATGTCGGGTGTCGCCTATTGTTTATGCACAAAGAGGAAACAGAGGAAGAAGCCGCCTAAAAAGCGGCTTTTCATATACTTGAAAAAAAATGGGTAGTGAAAGCATGACATAAAGTTGATTTTTACATTCACTTATTGCCATTAAAGAACAGACTAAAAAAACGATTATGCTTATTTGTATACGTCCTGTCTTGCTATTTTCGGTGGTAGTTGGAATAATGCTCTTAATGCAGGCACTTTTCAACTGAATGTGAATAATACTTTTTCGTTATCGAATGTGAATGTCGGGTGTCACCTATTGTTTTCCACAATAGATATTTTTTAAACACGGTGAACTTCCACTACCCTGCCACTAGGCAAAACACAAAGAATCCCGTTATCTGTATTAGTAGCAGAAGCGAACGTTCAGGGGACGGAAAACATCAGGGGTGTTGCATGAAAAGACATGGTGATATTTTTTATAAAATTTGCGCCATGGAAAACCTACGGGAAGCACACCGAAATGCCAGAAAAGATAAATTGTTTTATAAAGAAGTCAAGATGGTTGATCAGGATCCTGACAAATACCTGAAAGAAATTCAGGAAATGCTGCTGAATGATACTTACGAAGTGTCAGAATACACGGTGTCGATCATCAATGACAAAGGCAAGGAACGAGAACTTGAAAAACTTCCATACTTTCCAGACAGGATCATTCAATGGGCGATTATGCTACAGATTGAACCGATTTTTATGGAAACGTTTTGCACTCATACCTGTGCATCCATAAAGGACAGAGGGATCAGCAAGGCCCTTGATCTTCTTCATGGGTATCTGGAAGATGTACCCGGTACACAATACTGTCTGAAAATTGATGTCAGAAAATTCTATCCTAGTATAGATCACGATATTTTGAAGCAGCTGCTGGCCCGCAAGATTAAAGACCAGCGGCTGCTTTCACTATTGTATAAAATTGTTGACAGTGTTCCCGGTACTGGTGTACCGATTGGATCCTATCTTTCACAGTACCTTGCGAATTTTTATCTGGCATATTTTGACCACTATTTGAAGGAAGAACTGCATCAAAGGTATGTGGTGCGGTATATGGATGACATTATCATATTATCGGACAGCAAGGAACAGCTACATGAGGTCAGAAGAAAGATGGGTGAATATCTGGAAACACGTCTGAACCTTGTTTTGAAAGACAACTGGCAAGTCTTTCCTGTAGATGTCCGTGGTATTGATTTTATAGGGTTCCGCTGTTTCCACGGCTACACGCTGCTACGGAAACGAACCTGCATAAAATTTAAAAATATAATGCGCCGGATTCTGCAAAAGCAGGAAGCCGGACTTTTGATCAGCTATTCAGAATTTTGTTCAGCAAATTCATATTGTGGATGGCTGGATATGTGCAACGGCTACAGGCTAAAAGAAAAGTATATTGTACCGGTTGCACCTTCCCTAATGCGGTACTATGAAGAAGTTATTGCTGACGGGAAAAAGAACAAGGTTGCGAAAATCAACAAATATAGAAAAAAGTTAGAAAAGAAAGGATTGGTGAAAGCTGCATGAAAGATTTAGGTATCAGACAGGGAAGCGCCGCCTTTGCCGTTCCGGTGGTTGTTATGCCGGATGCGGTGTATGTCCATAAGGATATACAGAGGGTAGCGCCGCAGGATGGAATGGAGAACGCCGGGGATGTATACCAGTATCACGAATTTGTATATGAACCTGACGAATACATTCAGCTGATCGGAAGTGAAAACGACACACTGAAAAAGAATCTGTCCAGTATGTCGGAAGAACTGACCAGCACACAGATGGCATTGACAGAAGTTTTTGAAATGATAGGGGGTGCAGAATAATGAGCATGATGGCAAAGGTTTATGCTGACCTGATCCGCAAGGGTAAAAAGACGGTCAAGGACGTTCCCAAAAGTTTGCAGAAGGAAGTCAAGGCGCTGCTGGCGGGTGACACAAAATGATCCTGCTGGAAGTCCTGCTTTATTTCATACTGGGAAAGGGGGTGGATAATATGGCAATCGTTTATGCGCTGCTGATCATCAAAGGCAAGAAAACCTATGGTGATGTTCCGGCAAAGCTGAAAGAACAGGTCAAGGAAGTTCTGATTGACATGGAAGTGCCTGAACTGGCCGCAGATTGATTTTTTCAGCTACATGGACAAATTATCAAAGACACACGTTAAAGCACCTATATGACGTTATATGAGCGTCAGACGGGTGCTTTTTCCGTGTGCAGAAAGGATGGAAAGACATGAAAATGAAACTTTTAACTTTTATCGGTGTAGTTGGAAGCTGGATCGCTTCCCTGTTCGGGGGCTGGGATGCCGCACTGGTGACGCTGCTGATCTTCATGGGAATTGATTATGTGACAGGTCTGATCGTTGCCGGGGTATTTAAGGCCAGCGAAAAGACAGAGAACGGCGCACTGGAAAGCACAGCAGGATGGAAAGGTCTTTGAAGAAAAGGCGTGAACTTGCTTGTGGTTTTGGTGGCGTG
>VSNE01000443.1 GCA_009774155.1 Lachnospiraceae bacterium | reverse complement strand
ATAGACCGTATATTCATAATAAAGCCGCCCATGCTCATCCCTGTCAACCCTCATCCTGTCCGGCATCAGCGGATACCGGGCCCCGACCTCCCCCTTGCCATTCCTGATAATCTGACTGTACGCATTCCCCCACAAAAGCAGATGCGTCATCAGCGTCTCCCGAAACACAAAGGAAGTCATCTCCGGATTCGGCTCATCATGCAGCAAAAAATAAAGCGGATGCCCCACCGCCTTTTCTTTGCCCCCATCGCCTGTATACCTGTAAAACTGCAACGGCAGGCTCGCCACCGCCTCCGACAGAATCCTCACGCAGCAGTACACCGCCGTCATCTGCATCGCAGACCGCTCCGTCACATACTTCCCGGAAGCGCTCGACCCCATGAAGAAGCTGTAGCCGCTCCCCGCCGTCCTGTCCACCGGCTTATCCCGGCTCCTGAACACCCCACTCAAAAATCCCATTACTGCCTCCATCCAGACATAATAAAAGCACCGCTGAAACGATGCTTTTATTATGCCAAATCCTCAAAATGATAATTTCACTCTGCCATCTAATCCATTTGCAATTATACAGCCACATCTATTCAACTTTTTTCGGGATATAGACATACCCGAAATGGAATTGCGAATTTGAAATCACCTGCTTTAAATTTGCATCCGTACTCCGTACATTAAACATGGCTGCTTTCAATTCATTCTCTTCCCTGATATCCGTAATTTGAATCCAGATCTTAGCCGCGTCTTCTCCGCCAAACTCTTCCGGTACACTCCCTTCCTCACCAGGGCAGGGCAAAGAATCACGGCTTGATGCGATGCTTAACACCCTTGCTGAATACTTAATATCATTCACTTCTTCTCCAACCGCAAACAAAATCGTAACTTCCTCTCCGCTTTCCGCCAGCGAATTATAATACCTGACCTTTTTCTTTGCCATCCCAAAATGCAGCGATTCCGTGGAAAACCATGTATAGCCATACCCATTTTCTTCACAGTTTCTCCTGTAGGCTTCCATGGTATCCGTTCCGTCCAAAATGTTACCCTCCCCATCACTGGATGTCCCGAGCTTCATGAAGATGTAATCATTGATTGCCTTCACGTCAGTCCTTTCAAGCAATGCCTGTTTGGCGGTTTCAACCCCTAATGCTTTCTTCTTCAATTCCAGATACAGCCTTTCATCCTGGCACAGCATATAGATTTCCAGCATCTCTGACAGGGCAGTTGACTTCGTTATCCCTTTGACCCTTACAAAATCATCAAAAATTTGCTGTGTCCTCTCATCCGCATACAATGACATATAACCTGGTCTTCCCATACACAAACCTCCTATTTCTTTTTGTACCGCAAGTTTCTATACGAGCATTATATGCCATTCTTATCCTGTTGTCAAGTAATTTGTACCGCATTTTTCTAAACGACATCAAAATACCAGCAAACCTCTTGACTCATAAACCGATTCCTGACTCTCATTCCCGCACCGAATCGCCCTGTCCAGCCCCATAATCGTGGCAATCGCCCCGTCAATCTTCTCCGTGGACTTCTCCTTGTCTGCCTTAATGTTCCCCGCCGGATCCGTCCTGATATAGATATTGTCCATCATCCACCTAAGGACCGGATGCCCGCCATGCGCCAGCTTTTCCTCCAGCGTCAGCTTCATCAGTTCCTTCGTGGGCGGACTCATATCCTTAAACCCCTGCCCGAACGGCACTACCGTGAAGCCCATCCCCTCTAAGTTCTGGACCATCTGCACCGCGCCCCACCGGTCAAACGCAATCTCCCTGATGTTGTACCGCTCGCCCAACCTCTCAATAAATTTTTCAATAAAACCATAATGCACCACATTCCCTTCCGTGGTTTCCAGGAAGCCCTGCCTCTCCCACATGTCATAAGGCACATGGTCCCTTTTCACTCTCAAATCCAAAGTCCCCTCCGGAATCCAGAAATAAGGCATGATACAGAACTTATCTTCTTCATCCACAGGCGGAAACACAAGCACAAAAGCCGTGATGTCTGTTGTGGACGACAAATCCAGACCGCCATAACACACACGCCCTTCCAATTCCTCCGCATCCACTTTAAAAGCGCAGGCATCCCATTTCTCCATCGGCATCCACCTGACCGCCTGCTTCACCCACTGGTTGAGCCTCAGCTGCCGGAAGGAATTTTCCTCCCCCGGATTCTGCTTCGCCGATTCACACGCCGCCCTCACCTTGTCAATCCCAACCGTAATATCCAAAGAAGGATTCGCTTTCTTCCAGACCTTCGGGTCCGTCCAGTTGGACCTATGTCAATACTTTGGACAAAAAAAGTTGAAAAATTATGCAGTTTTTTCGAGTTCCTCATCCTCCTTTTG
>VSNE01000442.1 GCA_009774155.1 Lachnospiraceae bacterium | reverse complement strand
GGAATGGCAAGGGGGAGGTCGTGGCCCTGTATCCGCTGATGCCGGACAGGATGAGGGTTGACAGGGATGAGCATGGGCGGCTTTATTATGAATATACGGTCTATGATGCGGATGACGTAAGCGGTAGGAAGGGCACGGATAAGACTGGAAGGATTGTCCGGCTTCAGCCTGCGGATGTGCTGCATATTCCGGGGCTTGGTTTTGACGGCCTGGTCGGGTATTCGCCTATTGCGATGGCGAAGAATGCGATTGGGCTTGCGATTGCCACGGAAGAATACGGCTCTAAGTTTTTTGCGAACGGTGCGGCGCCTTCCGGGGTATTGGAGCATCCGGGGACGATTAAGGATCCGTCAAGGGTCCGGGAGAGCTGGCAGGCGACTTTCGGCGGGAGCGGAAATGCGAACAAAATTGCAGTGCTCGAAGAAGGGATGAAATATACTCCTATTTCTATTTCGCCGGAGCAGGCGCAGTTTTTGGAGACGAGGAAGTTTCAGATTGACGAGATTGCGAGGATTTTTAGAGTGCCGCCCCATATGATTGGAGATTTGGAGAAGAGCAGCTTTAATAACATTGAGCAGCAGTCTTTGGAGTTTGTGAAGTACACGCTGGATCCCTGGGTGAGCCGGTGGGAACAGGCGATGATGAGGGCGCTTTTGACGGCGGATGAAAAGAAGAGATATTTCTTTAAGTTCAATGTGGACGGTTTGCTCAGGGGCGATTATCAGAGCAGGATGAATGGTTATGCAACTGCAAGACAGAATGGCTGGATGTCGGCGAATGATATCAGGGAGCTGGAGAATCTGGACAGGATTCCTGCGGAAGAGGGCGGTGACTTGTATTTGATTAACGGGAATATGACTAAACTTGCTGATGCTGGGATATTTGCGGCAGATGGCGGAAGAGGCGAGGCTTCTGCGGAAGAGGGTTCTGGCGGCGAGTCTGGGCGGGAAGAAAATACGGAGCAGCCGACAAGAAAGAGACGTAGGGAAAGCGGGTAATTCCAGACGGCGTATGAAGGGAGGGTAAAATTCAATGAAGAAGTTTTGGAGATGGAAGAGCAGAAAGATAAGAGACCAGACAGGAGAAGAGGCGGTTGAGAGGGTGCTTTTCCTGAATGGCACGATTGCGGAGGATAGCTGGTTTGATGATGATGTCACGCCGGAATTATTCCGCGAAGAACTGAATGCCGGGCAGGGGAATATTACGGTCTGGATTAACAGTCCGGGCGGCGACTGTGTGGCGGCTGCCCAGATTTACAACATGCTGATGGATTACAAGGGCGATGTCACGGTGAAGATTGATGGTATTGCGGCATCGGCGGCAAGCGTCATAGCGATGGCGGGGACGAAGGTTCTTATGAGTCCGGTCAGTATGATGATGATCCACAATCCGGCCACTATTGCATGGGGAGATACGGCGGAGATGCAGAAGGCAATCAATATGTTGTCTGAGGTGAAGGAATCTATCATGAATGCCTATGAGATTAAGACTGGTATGAGCAGGACGAGGATTTCGCATCTGATGGATGCGGAGACTTGGATGGATGCGCACAAGGCGGTGGAGATGGGTTTTGCGGATGATGTGCTGCGGAGAACGGAGACATCGGAGGCAGGTGGCCTGGATGTGCCGGAGGTATCAATGCTCTATTCCAAGGCGGCGGTGACAAATTCGCTGATGGAAAGAATTGCGGCGAAGTGCCGTATCAAGATGGCGGGAGATGACATCGGCAGGGCTGGAGCATCTGGCGGCGGTGGAGAAGCCGGGTCAGCGGCAAAAGGAACTGCCGGAGAGGCGGGGGCTGTGAGAATAACTGAAAACAGTGTTGATAACGGGCGTTCCGCTGATGAGATCAGGGAGCGCCTGAACTTTATCAAGAGATTCATTTAAGGAGGATAAGACCTATGACTATCAAGGAAATGATCGAGAAGAGAGCGAAAGTCTGGGAGACTGCAAAGAATTTTGTGGATACCCATGAGAATGAGAATGGCGTGCTCTCCGCCGAGGACAATGCGACTTACAGCCGCATGGAGCAGGAAATTGAGGATCTGACTAATGCGATCGACCGTCAGCAGAGGGCTGAGGCAAGGGAGGCCGAGTTCAACAAGCCTGTGAATATGCCTCTGACCGGCAGGCCTGCGATGCAGGCTCCGGATGGGAAGACTGGGCGTGCTTCCAATGCGTACAAGGAAGATTTCGGTGCGCATCTTAGAGGTAAGAGACTGGTTCACAATGTTCTTTCCGAGGGTGTGCAGGCGGACGGCGGCTATCTGGTGCCGGAAGAGTTTGAGCGTCAGATTGTGACTGGCCTGGATGAGGCGAATGTGGTGAGGGGTCTGGCGAAGGTGATCACGACGAGCGCGGAGAGAAAGATTCCGGTTGCGGCTACGCATTCTGCGGCGCAGTGGACGGCGGAGAATGGCGCTTACGCAGAGAGCAACCCGACCTTTGGCCAGAAGACGATCGACGCATATAAGCTGACTGACCTTGTGAAGGTTTCCATTGAGCTTCTCCAGGATTCCATGTTCGATTTGGAGGGCTATATTGCAGGGGAGTTTGCAAGGGCGTTTGGCATTGCGGAGGAAGAGGCGTTCTGCGTTGGTACGGGAAGCGGGCAGCCGGCCGGTATCTTTACCGCGAATGGCGGTACTGTCGGCGTGACGGCGGCTGCGGCCAATGCGATTACGGCAGATGAGCTGATCAGCCTTGTTTATGCGCTGAAGAGCCCGTACAGGAGGAATGCGAGGTTCCTGATGAATGATGTGACGGTTTCCATGATCCGCAAGCTGAAGGACAACAACGGGGCGTATCTGTGGCAGCCTTCCATCCAGGCGGGGGAGCCGGACAGGCTTCTGGGCTATGAACTGCATACTTCCCCTTATGTGCCGGCTGCGGCGGCAGGAGCCTTGGC
>VSNE01000441.1 GCA_009774155.1 Lachnospiraceae bacterium | reverse complement strand
AGAGCGGCAAATACTGTGATTTCAGTTTTATCCATTGTGTTTGAATTTGATGTGATATTCTGTTCGTTAATAGTCGTGGAGGGAAGTGTAGGTGCCATCAATCCGTAAATGGCCCTGATTTGAGCCACATCTTTGGTGTCTTTCAGAGCAGCCTGAATTTTATCTTTGATGGCTTTCGGTGTTTCAATGATGTGTTCTGCATCCACAAAACCCTTTTCAAGAGCCTGGGCTGCGGTCAAAAATGTTCCATCTTCGCCTTCTTTGCCGTTCATGATGTTTTCGACCTCATCTTCTGAGAGGCCAAAACGCTTGACATAGATAGTTTTAAGTTGCTGAGTGAAGGCTTCAGTTGCCTGATTGTATTGCTTATCTCCATTGCAATCACAGAAAGGATTGTGTATCATCAGGAGAGCGTAATCTTTCATAAAAAGCTCATCGCCGGCAGCCCAAATGATTGAACCCATAGAAGCTGCCAAAGCATCGTTGATACACTCAGTGGGGATTTTGCAATCCATAATTTTGGCGAATACACTCATCCCCTCGATGACGCTGCCCCCGACTGAATTAATATGGATGCGGATTTTGCTGGGATTGATATAATTGACGAGGTAATCAAATTCCCAGATAAAGTCTTGTACACTCCAGTAATCAACATCGGTGTAGTAGCAAATATCGGCAGGAGAACCGGTGCAATAAGCACCTTTGATAAACTTAAATTCTTTACTTTTTGCCATTGTTGCTTAATTTTCTTAGTAATAGTGAGCAACAAAAAAAGCCCCTGCGACAAACAGGGGCTAAATATTAGAAATACACTACGTTACGTTCAAAATGGCTAAGGGATATATTTTGTAGCTTCATTGTAAGTCTTGGGGTGTTCCAAATTAGTATGATCATCTGGATTAACACCTTCGACTGAGGGGTCTTGGTCGGCATGATTTGTAAAAGGAGGACACACAAATTTCTTATAGATTTTATTGCGTGTGGCCCAAATATTCCTTTGCCTGAACCATACTTCATAAGTCATCCAGCAAGGTTGGAGTCCGTGATCAAAACTTTCCATTGGGTCGATATATTCCAGCTGACAGCGTTCTTGCAGACATTCATATTTGTTGATGCTTTCTTGAATTGTCTGATAAATACGCTCTGCAACATAATATACCCCCATATCGTGTCCGTCCTCATGTATGTTAAGACTATTGAGGATAAATCTTATTCTCAGTTCTGCTCGACCCTCATTAATCCTGGATTGCTGCACCAAATACCTCCAGTTTATAAAGTGAACAAAAGCTGCTGGAAACCCCAGAGTTTCTTCCTTATTACCACTGGGAGAGATAATACGTTCATATTGACCATCATCAATTTGAACAGTTTTGAATATCTTAGGGCTGTTTTCAACCCCATATTCCCAAGTGACTGAGCGAAGAATCTCCTTCATCGCTTTCAGCACATCCATAGGGCCATTAGACTCCACCTGAAGAGGTTTGGTTGGCTTCTCCTTAGGTGGGTCTTTTGGTGCTATGGCACTGGTTTTATTGCCACTTATGACTTTATTGTTTTTCTTATCTACAAGCATTGTTCAATCTTTATTGATAATAGCTTATGTTTTCTTCATAAGGAACACACTGTCAAAGAGGTATAACTTCATCATTTTACGCATAAAGCTATCGGTAAATGGGTTTAAGTAACTGGAGTGGCCCATAAACTGTCGTTTGACGTATGGTTTGGGCTTGTGCCCATTCCACGCGCTACCATAGGTTCCTTTGCCCTCATTGTGATAACCAGCGTAACAGATGCTATGCTTTTTATGATGACCGGCATTGGCCGGCACAATATCAGTGTAAACCCTGGTACGACCAACTCCAGCACTTTCATCCAGTTTGATTGAGTTATACAAATCCCCATATTCTTTGAGGATGCGACTGCCAGTGCCTCTTCTCGCACGTTTCTTTAGAGTATAGGAGGAAAGCGGAGTCCATCTTCGAGAGCGATTACTGTAGAATTGCTGATACTTGAAAGAATTTTGAAACACTTTCATTGCTCTCCGACCGACTACAACTCTAAAGTTTTCTGCCTGCACACGAAGGGCATACTGGCTGATTTGAATTTGTCTTATCCATTGCTTTGTTCCGTTAAGAATTGTAGCTGAACTACCGGCCCCTCTTTTCCCTTGATTAGTATCAGCACCCCAACGACCACTGGATGAGGACTTACTGACCGAACCTTTAGAATTGATATAGCTTACTCTTCCCCAGTTATAATTGGGATTGGAGCCTCCTTTCAAAGTCATAGGTTTGGCCCAAGGAGCAATATGGCCTTGTCGAGTGGTGAATCTTGTACCAGAGCTGAAGTATTTGCTATATTGCTTCGGGAAGGTGGCACGTCCTTTAACGCTACCACCACCTTGGTTACGAAGCCATTGCTGATACAATCTCTCCCGATGAGAACCTAATCGTTGCCCCTCGTAGAAATGCTTGCCAAATTGGGTTTTGACTTTACTGGGATCAAATTTCTGCCGAGACATAATACTTTTCTCTTAATCTGGAAACAAAGCCCATAAGCATCGAAGAATCAGCTTCTTTAATTGAAAAATAACTATGGGATGGTCCAAAAATTCTACCACATTTTGCCAAAGACTCACTGTAAACAGTATTCAGCTGCTGAGGTTTGATAAGGTCTTTGGCAGACCCCTTGATTTGGCTCAACTTTGCATTAGCGTGTGGAACCTCCAAAATCTCCAAGAAACAACGACAGTTGTATTCAATAGGTGGAATCATCCACGATGGAAATTCATCTCTGGGTGCAGCATATCCTTGTAACGCCATGTGCCAGGGCCTAACCTTTGCATCATTCTGAGTCCAATAGACAGCATAATCAGTAGCTGACATCTTTAGCCACAAGGCAGCCATCACACCAGCATATTCAATGTCGGAGTTTTCTATTGCAGAATATTGGTCATTGTATTTTTTGCACAATGCTACCAGGTCATCATAATCATCAGAGTTGAAGTCAATCTCAGTATCTCCCACAACCTCCAGCACCTCATCATACAACTGATACTCTTCACATACTGAAAAGTCAATTAGATTTAAGATGCCGGCTGTAAGACGGGCTATAAGGTCTTTATCGTACTGGGTGAGGTTTTTATCATTTGAGTTCTTCAATAACTGAAGGGCCTCATCAATATCAATCCCTAATCCTTTGACAACGTGCTTAAAAGCAATCTCTGTTCTCAGTTCTGCAAGGGCATATAGAGCCTCTTCCTTATCATCGTTATGTAAGGATTTAAGTAGTTGAGTATATAAGGCTAACAAAGACTGATAATCGCTGTCATGCTCTGTTTGTTGCTCTTCGGTCATGGCAGCTTTAGTCTGTTTGACCAATTCAGAGGTGCGTCCGCCTTTTAACGCACCCCTGACAGAAAATTTACCTTATTTCTGTGATGACCATAGCGTTTGTAATACTCTTCATCACTCATTCGATGACCATCGCCATCTTCATCACCTTCCCAGTCACCAAGGCCACCGCCTCCGTTACCAGCTTCAAAGTTACGTTGCTTGCCAACTTCAACACCCCATTCTTTGTTGATTTCCTCCGGCTCAATCTCATACTTGTCAGTGAGCATATCATAGAGTTTAATCTTATTCTCATCTGACATCTCCACTTTATTCATATACTTGAAGTACACATCTGCTTCGATGATACCCCAATATCTGAGGACAGGTACAACCTGCTCGTTCATCACATTTTCAATGCGTGTACGATATGAGTTGATACGGGCACGATAAATATTTTCGTGAGCTTTGGTTGAACCGACATAAGCCTGAGTTGCACCGGCCATTGATTCAGAACCAAGAATAAGACTGTCATTTTCCTTGTTGACAAAGTTTGCCAAAGACTCATATATCTTTTCAGAGTTAGAGGCGGCAAATGCTTTAATGTCAATCTCATCTCCCTTCCCGGTCACTAAGACTTTGTTTTGAGCAGCAGAACCAATTTTTCTTGCTAACCTTTGCCTTGAATCATTATCTTCAGCTTCGGTTTTTCCGTGAATAATCGGTTGCCCATAGGTGTGACTGAAGTTTACCCAGTTACTCACTGTGTACTTCTGAGCAAGGATATTGGGAGTGGTTGCAGCAAAGATGCCAAAACCACCAGTGTTGACCAGAATGTAGTTGTGGCGATACTGTTCTGAATCTAAATCCCATCCCGGACTCCATTGATACCAACGCTGAACAACACGACGTTGATCAGGAAGGACACATCGACGTTCAATGCTGTTGACCTCTTTCAGCAATCCAGTTTCAGGGTCTATTTCAGGCATTATCTCCAGCAAAGTATAGCCATATAATTCGGCTTCAATGATGCCTTTGATAATCTTTTCAAACTGAGATCCTTGGCATATTTTTGACTGTTTGGGATCTCTTATCCATTTCCCGTCCTTATCTTCACGAGCAAACATATATCGCTTGCCTACGAGCTGGGAAAACAAAGTTGCAATGGTACCCTGAAGATGCGCATTTTGGATATAGCAGGCTTCATATAGGTCTATGAGTCTGGAACGGTCATCCATAATGGTGCCGTTCTCAACTTGACTGACAACACTTTTGTAACGACACCGACGTGTCAGTTCATCGGTATAATCGGTAATGGTCTTTTTGACAAGGTTATAACTGGCAATCAGGGCCTCATCAGTAAAGAAATTACCATTTGAATTATGTTCTGTGCGTTTACGCATAATCTTGATTTTATTGGTAATAGTCTTACTGTACAGTGGGTTGGGGAAACCCTGAACACCACAAATTCGGCAAGTACACAGGTGAAATAAAAAATTTTCAACTTTTTTATTGTTGATATTCAGCACAATATAGGTAGCGATGTTTCACTTTGCTTAATCTTGCTATACACCCAATACTATTATAAAAAGGAGTACATCGAAACAACTCACAAATACTACAGTCAAATGACAAATTGGAAAAACCTGAAGAATAACCCACCGACTGAAAGCTGTAATATCTGCCTGAAGATTGGTGTCAGTTATGATACTTATTATTTCAAGCGATATACCAGTTATAGTTGGGAACTATACAAATTCCCCAGGGCCATTGGTCCGGAGAAAGTTCCTGACAATGCTTTCTACATAAATTTCGATGAGATCAAATGATTATCCGCAGTTCATTATTCAAATCCCATTTATATGTTAGCTTACATTGAAGCGAAAGTTCGATTCAAGAAACAATTAGAGAATGGCAAAATCAAAGACGTTGTTGAGCCATATCTCGTGAAGGCCGATTCTTTTACAGAAGCTGAAGCTCGTGTCACTAAGGAAGTGACACCTTACATTTCAGGAGAGTTCTCAGTGGCTGCCGTTACTAAGTCCAATGTGTCTGAAATCTTCTATGATCCCAATGGCGATCGCTGGTATAAGGTTAAAGCCAATTTCATTCACATTGATGAAAAGACCAACACTGAGAAGTTGGCCCCGACCTACTATATGGTTCAGGCATACGATTTCCGTAGTGCTCTCGACAACTTTATGAAAGGCATGAAGGGCACGGTCGCAGACTTTGAAGTTGCCAGCATCACAGAAACCAAAGTTATGGATGTGTTTGAGTAAACGCTATGGATTACAAGACAACTATCCTCAAAGAGAAAGTAACAACTGACGAGACACTGCTTCCAGAGATAGCTGATCTGCATTTTGGATTCTTAGGTGAAAAGAAAGCTGTATTTGATTATACAGCATATCTTGAAGCCAGTAAACTTCCAGCGATTGATCATCGGGTGTTTATGAGGGCCAATAAGCATTTTATCGAGACCCTTACTAAAAATGCTAACAAGAAAACCTCAGAACTTTTCTATCAAAACACCGATGGTCATATCCTGGTAGATGCGGAATTAGCTTTTATCTTCATAGCTTATGTGAACCCTGAAATGTTTTTGTACTTCAACAGCATATTGGTGGATGCCATAACTGATGGAGTTGCTTACAGTCACGGTTTCATATTTAGTATGGCAGCTGAGAGATTGCCGTCAGACGTTCTAAGCGATATAATCAAAGATAGAGAGAATGACGCAGCAAGAAGTGAACAATAAGCCGACCACAATCGTGGCATTTGATTCGTCATACATTCTGGTGGCGATATTCAAATCCATAAGCGAGGCCGCCACTTTGACTAACACAATCCGTCAGTCCTTAATCAAAGCAGCTTATGGGAGCATTATCTCAGTCAATAAAAGATACTGGAGAGTGGTTCCCCCGGATTTTCAGATTGAGCCTGATGATTTGGGTAAACTGACTTTATTTGAGTTTGATGAAGCTGTAGGAGACGATCGAAAGATTTACACTACGCGGAAGATGCTCAAAAATTCTGTAATGTTGGAGAGTGAATATCTTGTTCTCCAGAAATCCCAAGGAAAATAATCTTATAACATTAAATATAGAAAATGAAAGTAGTTCTGTTATCAGAAGGGGCAATAGCCCCCAAACGAGTAAATGAGTTTGCCGCCGGCTACGATCTCTTTACTCCAAAAGACGTAGTGGTCAATCCTGGCCGCAATATGATTCCACTCGACATAGCTGTTGAACTGGACCCTCACACCCAGGGTGAAGTCAGACCTTGTAGTGGTTCCTCGATTAATGGTATGAAAGGATATTCTCTTCAAGTCCATGATACCGAGAAGAGGCTTGATGCCGATGTCATCCTTGGAACAGTGGATGAAGATTACAGGGGCGTAGTAGGTGTTATCATCAAGAGCTTTGAGAAAGAGCCTTTCCTCATCAAGCATAAAGAGAAAATTGCACAGCTTGTAGTCAAAAAGTATGTTGGCACTCCGTTTGAGATTGTCTCAGAACTCACGACTACAGACCGAGGCACTAAAGGTTTTGGTCAGCTGGAACACCAGTAATCCGATTCATACAGCACAATTAAGGAGCGTGAAGCAGAGAAGCACACGCTCCTTTTTTAATGGCCTTTCCTATATAATTAAGGTGTATCTATTGTAAAAAGTGAAACTTCCTTAAATGCTTAGATAACACGTTACCAGTGTTTTAAGTCAAGTTTAACATTTTTTTAGAAAGTGAAACTACAAAAATATTTGGTGGTTTCACTTTTTGGAATTAATTTTGCGATACCAAAACCAAAAATTGTATGAGTAAAAAAGGAAGCGTGACTACGGCCGACTATCTGCCGTATGCCGATTATCAAAAACTTGTTCAGACCCTTATTGATGAAAAGAAATATTGGTGGGCCTGTTATTGCATCCTGTCTTTTTGTACCGGGCTGCGCTTTTCTGATGTATGTAAACTAAGGTGGACTGACGTGCTTGACCAGAGAAAGATTGTCATCACGGCAAAGAAAACCAATAAGACTCACGTTATCCCAATCGGACAAAATGCTTCTGACCATTTCACTTCTCTTTATAAACTGATGGGTAAACCTCCCAAAAGAGACATTATCCTTGTAGGGCAAAAAGGAGAAGAGGGAAAGGCTGTGTCAATTCAGTATATCAATCGCACCTTAAAGAAATGGGCGGTAAAATATGATCTGGATATTGACAATTTCAGCACTCACACATTTCGGAAAACATTTGGAAGGTATGTCTATGATAAAGGAGGTCAAGATGAAAAGACTCTTATGTACCTCAATCGTATTTTCAAGCATACCAGCTTAGATACTACGATTACTTATCTTGGTATTCGTAATGATGAAATATCAAACATCTTTGACTCTATACAGATATAAGAATGGAAAATAGATGCAGAATATTGAGTAAAATCAAATATTGTGGTCTTTGTGGAAAGAAAATCTGGATGCAGAACTACAATACCCAAAATCGTATCGCTCATATTATGGTCAGAGATGGTGTCTGCTATGAGTGTGCGTACTGGGAAGATTTGATTGCTTACCCCCCGGAATATATGGAGGTGGTCAATCATAAATGTCTGCGTCTGCATCCGGTTGCCGACAAAAAGGATAAGACCCTTATTCTCGGAGGTAAGGGAAAGATGAGATATTTTATGCGTACCGACGGTTCCC
>VSNE01000440.1 GCA_009774155.1 Lachnospiraceae bacterium | reverse complement strand
TCGACGAAATTCCTGAAACTGATGAAGTCCAGGATGTGACCATCCCTTAAAAACTCTTAAAAATCTCGTTCTCATTCTAATTTTCTTCTACAATGAGACTATTCCCATAAAAACATAACAACCAAAAACGTATGACACCACAAGCTACGAACTGCCTTGAATTATATCGAGGTGGCAATCCTGCTACTATCAAGCAGTTGCTAAAAAACCAGAAGCCCTCTGTCTTAGAGGAATTGAAAAATCACTTTGGCACCAACGACCTTGACAAGCTGGCCGTCTGCCTCAGCAAAGGTAAGTAACACATCATCAAAAATATAAAAATATGATCTCAGACGAAATCGCAAAAACCATCTACGCTTCTCTTCCGATGGATGAGAAGCTGAAACTTGCTCTCTTCAGTGACTTCGGTGAAGAAGCACAGGCTGTGTATGACTTCATCAAATCTCCGATAAAGGAGGTTGAGCAAATCAAAATCGACATTCAGCAGACTGAAGGCTCTCATCAAGCCATTCTGAATGATGGAGTGTACTACATCTACGAGGATAACATAGTTGAAAAGTTCGACTACAAGAAGCGCAATGCTCCGACAAAGACGGTAAAGCGTATCGGCGTAGTGATGGGTCGCCATGCTCTCGCAGTCAATCTGGAGGATTATCCGGAACAGCCCCTTACCAACCAGAAAGACCCCGGCGGTTATGACGGTTACATCACTGAATATGATGATGCTGTTGCTGATTGGAACGGCCAGTCAAACACTGAGCATATCAAGTCTATCGGCACCGGCATAGAGCTGGAGGATGACGAGTGGATCCCTTCAGTTGCTGAACTCTATCTCATCTATCTCAACAAGCGTTCAATCAATGCCGCCATCGAACTTAGCGGCGGTAGCCGCATTAAGGATGGCTGGTATTGGACCAGCACTGAGCCCTCGGCGACGAGCGCGTGGGACTTGTACCTCTCTACCGGCTACCTCGACGGCTGGCGCACTAAGGTGTCGAACAGCAACTACGTCCGCCCGGTGGCAGCATTTCATTAACCCTTAACCCCTTTATCCCTTTAACCCTTGGAGCGAAGCGACACGAGCGTAGCGAGTTAGGGATAAAGGGGTTTAACTTTTACTTCTATGGAACGCCCCAATCTTGATCATGTTCGTCAGTTATTACGAGCAAAGAATAATGAGGCCGTCAAAGAAATAGAACCTCAAATCATTAAATTCTGTAAGTACAAATTAAGTAAGTGCATTGACTCGATAGAGATAAAACAGGCATTTCTACTTACGTTTGAATCTCTTTATAATGGCAAGAAAAAAGACTCAACTGACCCATTACCAGACTATTTATTAGGTCTGTTAGATGAGCTTATGAGTGAATATGGATTAGTCAAAATAGATGACTTCAAATCCCTCCAGACTGATGATGTAACCTTATATTGCTGGAAACATAAAGGCAAATGGCATACCAACCCGGTAATCCTCAATAAAGTAATTGATGATGCCAAAGTTGAAATACGGTACACTCATCACGAACCTATGAATGGCTTTGAGCATACTTTCAAAGCTAACACCTTCAAATTCGCAATCAGACAGTTGACTTCTCCCCCAAAGGAGAATGTAAACACAAGATATACATTCTTTTTCTTTAACTCCTAAAAATCTTTCAATATGGAATTTACCACTTTTGAAACTGCTATCAAGAACTATCTTGACAAGCGCGCTGAAGATGATGCTCAGTTCGCAACAACATACGCAAAACCCAACAAAAATATCAAAGAGTGTTGCAAGTACATCTTCCAGCAAGTCGAAAAGAACAAGCCCAAGGGTGAGCGTTGTGTCGGTGTTTCCGACGATGAGGTATTTGGACTGGCAGTCCACTACTATGATGAAGATGACATCGTAGTAGAAGGCCCCAAGAATAAAGTGGAAGCCGTACAGAGTCCTTCTCCAGAACCCCCAGCCTCCCCTGAGCAGATCACTTCAGAAGAAAAGCCTAAGCAGCGCAAACCAAGAAAGCCCAAAGCTGCTGTTGACCCCAATATCCCGGAGCCGCTGGATATTCCGATTTTCTAATCCTTTCAGCTCTTTCACAATATGAAACCCAGAAACAAATTTCAAAGAAAAATTTTGGAGTTATCCAAAACACTCTCTCCTTTGAACGAACATCAATATAAGGAAGCTGTCAGGAAAGTGGCTCCGCATATTGCCAAGTACAATTCTAAGAAAGAATATGTGTGTCTGGATTGTGGTCACTCTTGGAAAGGTGATGAGGCTACTAAGGTTGTATGTCCTCACTGCTCCGCAAAGCTGGATGTTGACAAAACTCGCAAGTGGAATTTTTGTGATAGAGCTTATTTCGCAATCGTAACCAAGCGTGGAGGTTGTCAGGTTGTTAGAATGTTCTTTATGCAGACAAATCTGAGAAGAGGCGAGAAGGCTACATACTGGATTAGTGAGGCTTTTCAACGCTGGCTTACTCCAGATGCCAAAGAAGTGATAGTTGGTCGTGCTCGACATTGGATGTGCAGTTATTGCGATATATGGAACTATGACAGCGAAATGGAAATCCGAACAGAAAACTACGGCCACTATGTCACGCCTTACAAAGTTATCGGGCAATCTTCAGTGATTCCAGAAATCCGAAGAAACGGATATAACGGTGATTTTCATAACTGTTCCCCATATACTTTGTTCCAACGCTTACTCACTTGCAATAAAACTGAGACGGCATGGAAATTAAGGCAATACAAAATGGTAGCTTTCTCATTGGCTAAAAAGTATGAGTTTGAGAAATATTGGCCCTCCGCTAAGGTCGCTTTCCGGCACAATTATAAGATTACCGATGCTTCAACTTGGTATGATATGCTCGACGCTCTTGAATACTGTGGGAAAGATTTGAGAAATCCAAAATTCATCTGTCCTGACAATCTTAAAGAGGCTCATGATTTATGGATTGCTAAAAAGCGAGCTAAGATGGATGAAGCAGATAGACGAAGAGAGCGCGAGAGACAAATGACACCTTTACAACGCTATGAGGTTAATCACAAAGTTGATGAAGCTCGATATAAGAAAGCCAAATCAATATTTTTAGATCTGGAATTTGTCGATAAGGAAATTGTGGTCAAACCTCTTCAGTCGGTAAAAGAATTTGTAGAAGAGGGTGAATATATGCACCACTGTGTCTTCACTAATAGGTATTATTCTAACGACAATATGCTTATTTTTCATGCCCTGGTTAATGGTGTGTCAATCGCAACTATAGAATTTTCTTTAAAGGACTTCTCGGTCCTCCAATGCCGTGGCAAATACAACCAGGTTCCAGAACACTTTGACAGAATAGTATCATTGATTAAGTCTAATACTTCAAAAATTATATCAAAAATCGCATAACAGCTATGACTGAAAATCTTAAAATCGCTATGATAGCCATCAATAAATGGCTGTTTCATGGCTGGAATTACAAGGTAGTTCCAATGACTGTCACCTTTCCCGGTGGTGGTGCAGATACGGTAAATGTGCCGGAATTTCTCAAAGAAGTGAAATGGACTTGTCATATCAGTCACATGCTGGGAAAGTGGCAACACGCTACCAGAACTCAGGATCCTGACACCTATATGGTCAAGTTCTATGCAGACCTTGACGATAAGAATCGCAAGCTCTTGCTGGAATGGATTATCCAAAACTATAACGGCGAAAAGCCTTTATTCTCATAGCTATGGAAGTATTCTGTGTAACAGTTGAATATGAGGGTGTTCGACCTTCAGACAACTATACTTCTTTCACTCTGTGGGCAACACTTGAAGGTGCCAGACGCGCCTTAAAGCAAGAACGTAAGGACATTCTTAAAAAGCCCGGATGGTCTGAAGATACCATTGAAGCAGATGAAGATGACCGTTTTTCCGCTACAATAGATGAATATTATAGCGAGTCTTACAATGTCACAATAAGTAAAGAACCAGTCCATGAATGATAAGATATTAGAAATGTTTTTCGATACTGAGAGATGGCGATATGCCATTGAAAAAGGTGTCGGGAAGCACATCAATAAGGCTCATCTCTATCAGCTTACAAAACCTGATACCAGAGCTGCTATGTACGCTGCTATACGAGACGGCCGATATGAGATTGCACCACCTCACACGGCTCTTATCCCCAAGGATAACGGAGAGTTCCGCACAGTCTATGTCAATGAGCCGATTGACCGTATCTTCCTCAGTATCGCTAATGATCTTTTATTTGAGCTGATGCCTGAGATGATTCATCCCACTTGTCAATCTTATCAGAAAGGTATCGGTTGTGGCAAGATTGTGAAAGAGATCTCCAAGAGAATTTGCCAAACCAAGGGCGAAGTGATTGGGTGGAAGTCTGATTTCAGTAAGTATTTCGATTCTGTACCTATCAGATTTATTGACGAAGCCTTTGATAAAGTCGAGGCAAAACACGGCCATTCCGCTATCATAGATGTTCTCCGAAAGTATTATCATTCAGACTGGTATTTTGATACTGACGGCAAACTCCAGAAAGCCTATCAGTCACTCAAACAAGGCTGTTCGGTCGCTTCTTGGTTGGCAAATGTAGTAATGTTTACCCTGGATGAAAGACTGAGCCAACTGAATGGCGAGTATGTCCGATATTCTGATGATGCCTTATTTGTCGGGCCGGACTATATGAAAGCAATGGAGATAATGACTGAAGAGGTCACGAAGCGAGAAATGAAACTCAATCCCAAAAAGATAGAGTTTCTTACTCATACTCGGTGGTTCAAATTCCTTGGGTTTTCAATCAAAGGAGCCTCCATTTCTCTCAGCTCAACCCGAATAAAAGCCTTCCAGAAAGAGATTGAATCCCGCACTATCAAAGCCAAAAAGAAAAGCCTCATCAAAGCCACGAATGATATAAATCATTATCTTTATTGCGGAAATGGTGAGTATAGCTGGGCCACTCAGGTGTTGCCGGTCATCAACGTGAAGAAAGACATTCAAACTCTCACACTCTTTGTGATGGATTGTTTGAGGGCTGTCGTGACTGGCAAGACTAAAATCGGAGGACTGGGATATATTGCCAATCAATCCGATGGCTGCATACAACGAGGCATAGGACGGAATGTGAAAGCTAACCGTATAAAGACAGACAAGATGTTCTCCGGCTTCTTTACGATAGGGTGTATGCAAAATGCACTCTTGACCAGTAAGGATGTTTACAGAACGCTGGTTTCCTCTCTTCATCAGTACGGATAACCGATATAGATTGAGTGTGCAATGAATGGTAGAACGGCAATCCTTTCAGAGAAGGATCATCGAACTGTGGGCCATGCTATCGCCTTTGGCCAACAGTCTCAGATCCTTCTGACATCAAATCCTTATAGCCACACACGATATTGTCTGACTACCAATTACCGAATATGCGGTCTTATCTGAAGGGTCAATCATTCAATTATTCAGAATTAATAGCAGATGGTCCAGTTACTTCATCTCCTATCGTATATGACGGACCTGGACCATCTGTAACTTCTGAAGAATATCAAGATAGTAAAGAAACATATCAGTGACATGACAGATACATCAAGCCAAGTATATGGCAGCAATCTGAGAGATGATAATTTCAGTTTTGGCTTCACTAAGCTGCTGTTTGGAGGCCTTTCACCCTCCACCAGCAGCCATAAAGCCCAAACATCAACCTCTTAAAGTGATATACCACATCATCTTCAGTAGCTAATGCAATGCGGCACCTCAGTTCAAGAAAGCAGCTGTTTAGTCATCCAGACCTGAATGGGACTCAGGTTCCACCGGCTCTCACATCCTTGTCCGGGATGTTTCAGCCGGTTCTACCTGAGTCCTTATCTGGATTCCATCAACCGAATAGAGTTACGCATCAATGTTTTGAGAACTGACAAACCTCAGCACAGAGGATTTAATCAAGACTGGCAAGTTCAATAGAGCTGGTTTTAACCAAGGGACTCGAATCGACAGCCAGGTTAGCCACCTGGCTTGTTCGATTCGGAACCTTGTCACCAGCTCTTTAATCAATACGATAAAGTAATGTGCCAAGTCAGTGAGATTATAATTTTTTAACTAAAAAATCAAATGCAAAACATCTATTATGAAGTGATAGAGAAAGTTCAGAATGGAG
>VSNE01000044.1 GCA_009774155.1 Lachnospiraceae bacterium | reverse complement strand
CAAGAGCATTGTGGTTAGGTTGTGGCCACAAGCTGGGAATGAGCTGGCACGACGATGTATTTTGTGCTTAGTTAATATCAGGAGGTACCGGTGAGTGAGTAAGATTTTGATTATTGAAGATGAAGAGGCAATTGCAGATCTGGAAAAGGACTACCTGGAGCTGAGCGGTTTTGAGGTAGAGACGGAGGAGCGGGGAGATATCGGCCTTACGCGGGCATTGAAGGAAGGATTTGATCTGATTATTCTGGATCTGATGCTTCCGGGTGTGGACGGATTTGAGATCTGTAAGAAAATCCGTGAGGAGAAAAATATTCCGGTTATTATGGTCTCTGCGAAAAAGGATGATATTGATAAAATCCGCGGGCTGGGTCTTGGCGCGGACGACTATATGACCAAGCCTTTCAGCCCGAGCGAATTGGTGGCTCGTGTGAAAGCTCATCTGGCGCGGTATGAACGTCTGATCGGCAGCGGTGTTCAGGAAAATGAGACGATAGAGATTCGAGGCATTAAAATTGACAAGACGGCCCGCCGTGTGTGGATCAACGGAGAGGAGAAGCCCTTTACCTCTAAAGAATTTGATCTGCTTACTTTTCTTGCCCAGAACCCGAACCATGTGTTTACGAAGGAGGAGCTGTTCAGTAAAATCTGGGATATGGAGTCCATTGGGGATATTGCAACCGTTACTGTGCATATTAAGAAAATCCGTGAGAAGATTGAGTTTAATACAGCAAAACCTCAGTATATAGAGACAATATGGGGCGTGGGATATCGGTTTAAAGTATAATAAGGACAGGGGACTGTTTTTCTGCCAATATAAAAGGAACCGGCTTTATAATAAAACCAGTTCCCTGTCCTTTGAGTAATTATTTGTTTTTTTTGCCAAAATGGCGTTTGAAAAAACCTTGTTTTTTCTCAGGCTTTTCGATGCCGCCCCTTGCGCTTTTGATGGCGGTGATATAGATGCCGCTGACAACGACTTTGACCTCTTTTTTAACCGGAAGAAGTTCAAAAACCTTCTCATCTGCCACCAGCGACATGATCTTCGGTCCGACCTTTGCTTTCACAATCGGCATTTTGGACCAGCGCAGATATTTCGGGGTCTGGTCGATGACCATGGAAGGAAGTCCGGAGTCTTTTACTTTCAATCGCTTCTTATCAATAATCAGCATACTGACGGTCTGTGCCATGGCATCCAACTGTGCCTGGTTCTCGGCCTGCTTTTTCTGCATCTTGTTGCCGAAATAATATAAGACTGCCAGGATGATGACCAGAATTACAAGAATGACTAGCAATACTTTCCACATCATTGTATCCTGTGCTCCTCCTGTTCTGTTTTTTCGTTACATTGTAGCATTGTTTCCTATAAAATGCAAGAAATAGTGCCCGGCGTCTTTGAAGATACAGAAAGGGTTGATGATATTCTGTGCCGAAAGCTGTAATGGAGTCTGGAAGATATTATGTTTCATAAATAAATTTTTTATTGAGAGAGGAAGAGCAGATAAGGATGAAGATGAAAAGAAAGCATATCATGGCGCTGCTGGCAGTGGCAGCGCTTGGCCTGACAGCGTGCCGGGGAAAGGATGCAAAGGCTCCTGCAGAAGATTTGGAGGCGGAAAAGGGAGAGACAGAGCTGCCGTCCTATGAACCGGTTTTATATGAGGATCTGACCAGCAGAATTGTATCTATGGGAAACTACAAAGGGCTTGAGGCAGTCAGAAACATAAAAGAGGTTACAGACGAGGAGGTCCGGGATGAAGCGGACAGGATGAAAAAAGAATGTACGGATCTGGTGACTGTGGATCGGGAAGCGCGGAAGGGGGACGTTGTGCTTATTGACTTTACCGGTTATGTGGACCAGGAGACATCGGATGAGCTTTCAGGAAAGGAACGTTCCCTGGAGATTGGAAGCGGAGAATTTGTGCCTGGCTTTGAGGAGCAGCTGATAGGGGCAAAGGCTGGCAGCGATGTGGAAGTGAATGTAACCTTCCCGGAGGATTACTATGAAGAGATGGCAGGAAAGGCTGCGCGCTTTGAGGTTCATGTGCATAGTGTTCAGGAATATGATATGGAGGATTGGGGAGATGACTTTATCAAGGAAAAACTGGGATATGACAATGAAACAGATATGCTTGCCGCCGTCCGGAAAGAGATGGAGGCCGACGCGGAAGAGGAAGCGGACGAAAATCTGGAATATGATCTGGTGGCTGCTCTTCTGGATGCCTGTCAGATTGAGATCCAGGAGGCGGATGTTAAATTATACTCAGATCAGATGATGAGCGAATATGCTGCCTATGCAGCTATGTACGGGATGGATTTGGACACATTTCTGGGAAGCTATATGGGAACAACAGAGGAACAGTTAAGGAAGGCATTCCGCGAAACGGCGGCATTTCGGGTACAGATGACTTTGGTCTTTCATGAGATAGCGGAAAAAGAAGGGCTGAAGGTCAGTGAGGAGGAATACCGGGAGAGGCTCGGCAGTGTGGCGGCAGATTACGGATATGAGGATACCTCGGAGGTGGAGGCTGTATACAGCCGCGCGGAGATGGAGGAAGAGCTGATTCAGGAGAAGGTGCTTAACCTGATCCGGGATTATGCAGTGATTTCCTGAAGATATTCTGAAAATATATGAGAAATTTCTTGTTGATTTGGGAAAAATGTAGTAATATACGTGTATAGGCACGAGGGTGCCAAATCTTGGATGAAGAAAGGATGACAAAACCAATGCCATTAGTTACAACCAAAGAAATGTTTAAAAAAGCCTATGAAGGCGGCTATGCAATCGGTGCGTTCAACGTAAATAATATGGAGATCGTTCAGGGTATCGCTGACGCGGCTATCGAGTTGAAATCCCCGGTTATTTTACAGGTGTCTGCAGGAGCAAGAAAGTATGCGAAACACAACTATCTGGTAAAATTAGTGGAGGCTGTTTTGGCAGAAGCTCCGGATCTTCCGATCGCTCTGCATTTGGATCACGGCGCTGATTTTGAAATCTGCAAGTCTTGTATCGACGGCGGATTTACTTCTGTTATGATTGACGGTTCTCATCATGATTTCGAGACCAACATTGAACTTACGAAAAAAGTTGTTGAATATGCTCATGCAAAGGGCGTAGTAGTAGAGGCGGAGCTTGGCAGACTGGCCGGTATCGAGGATGCAGTGAACGTATCTGATGCTGACGCAGCCTATACTCAGCCGGATGAGGTGGAAGAGTTCGTTACCCGTACAGGAGTTGACTCTCTGGCGATTGCAATCGGAACCAGCCACGGCGCATACAAATTTAAACCGGGCACCAATCCGCAGCTTCGGTTTGATATCCTTGCTGAGATTGAGAAAAGAATTCCGGAGTTCCCGATTGTTCTTCACGGCGCTTCTTCTGTTCCTCAGGAATTCGTTAAAATTATCAACGAGCACGGCGGCGCTCTGAAGGATGCTATCGGCGTTCCGGAAGAACAGCTTCGTCAGGCTGCAAGATCCGCAGTATGCAAGATCAATATTGACTCTGACCTGCGTCTTGCTATGACTGCCGGTATCCGTGAGGTTATGTGGACTAATCCGGCGGCATTTGATCCGCGTGAATATCTGAAGGTTGGACGCGCTAACGTGAAAACGATTGTTGCTCACAAGATTAAAGATGTTCTTGGCTCTGAAGGAAAGGCCTGATTGAAAACAATATAATCTTAAAGCTGTCAGATTTGTAAGCAGAGATCCCCGGAGAAATAAGTCCTGATATTTTCTCCGGGGATCTTTTGTAATTTATTATCGTATGTTGTTCTGCTGTAAGCAGCCCGGAATCAGTCAATGATGCTGATGGATGAGATCACCGGCTGATCGTCCGCAGAAACAGTGCCGTTGCTGTCCTGTACAGGCGTATCCTGACAGATTTGGTCAACAATTTCCATCCCCTCAGTCACATGGCCGAAGGCGGCATACTGACCGTCTAAAAAGTTGCTGTCCTCATGAACGATAAAGAACTGGGAGGAAGCGCTGTCAGGATCATTTGCTCTTGCCATAGAGATTACTCCCCGTACATGGGAGATGTTATTTTCAATGCCGTTATCGGAAAACTCCCCTTTAATGGTTTTGTCGGAGCCGCCGGTTCCGTTGCCGAGAGGATCTCCGCCCTGTATCATAAAGCCGCTGATGATGCGATGGAAGGTCAGGCCGTTGTAGAATCCGTCTTTTGCCAGATTGACAAAGTTGGTGACAGAGACAGGGGCAGTGTCGGCATCCAGTTCCAAAGCGATCGTGCCGTAGCCTTCCACCTCTATTTCCGCGTGGTGAGCGCCGGACAAAAGCTCCTCAGGCGTATCTTCATCCGGGGTTTCCCGGGATGCTTCCTGGGCTGTGTCCTCGGAATCTGCAGCGCCGGGTTTCTCTGACTTGGAGCCGCATCCGGTGATGACGGCCCCGAAAAGCGCCAGACACAGAAAAAGAGTTGTTAATTTTTTCATAATAGTACCTCCAAAAAATATGATTGTGCTTATTGTAGGCGGATAAGCAGGAAATGTCAAATGAACATTGTGTGAAAGGAAGGAAAAGATGTCTGTATTATTTTTAGAATACCCCAAATGCAGTACGTGCCAGAAGGCTAAGAAATGGCTGGATGAACAAAAGGTGGAATATGAAGAACGCCATATTAAGGAGCAGAATCCGACGGCTGAGGAGCTGAAAGCATGGTATGAGAGGAGCGGGCTTCCGCTGAAACGGTTTTTCAATACCAGCGGACAGCTTTATAAATCTATGCAGCTAAAGGACAAGCTTCCGAATATGAGTGAAGAGGAACAGCTTCAGCTTCTGGGAACGGACGGCATGCTGGTAAAAAGGCCTTTGATTGTCAAAGAGGATACCGTATTGGCTGGATTCAAGGCCGCAGAATGGGAGGAAAAATTACGATAATGCTTTCCGGGTTTCTATGTATGATATAGGCTTATAAAAGCAAAAACCGGACGCCTCAGATTTAGAATCGGAAATCTGCGGCGTCCTTACTTTATATATAAATATTATCTATAATATTTTTCCAAGAAAATAAGCAATCTGTTTTTTCCACCAATACCAGTCATGATTTACATCATATCCCCAATAATCAACCCATGCGGGGATTCCTTTGGCCTTCAGTATGCTGTCCAGTTTCCGGGTGCCTGCAAGCAGCTCCTCTTCCCATGCGCCCTGTCCGACGCAGAAAAACATATGGCTTCTTTCGTAAAGCTTCATATAGGGATGGTCTGCAGGCATATTCTGCAGGCAGTGACACGGGGAATTCAGATATACCAGCCCGTCCATATATCCGCCCAGAATGCTGGAAGCATCATAGACGCCGCTTAAACAGATGGTAGCGTCAAAGCGATCCGGAAAACGGAAAAACAGGTTTCCGGCGTGGTAGGCTCCCATGCTGCAGCCAATAGTCATACCAATTGCATTGCTGCTGTACTGGTTTATGAGAGGGCAGACCTCCTGTATCAGATACTGCATCCAGCGTTCATGCTGTTCGATGCGATCCTGCGGGTTTTTCCATGTACAGGATACGGTTTCTTCGTCAATGGTATCCACACAGAAAAGCCGTATCTTTCCCTCATCAATCCAGGGGCGGCAGGCCTCCACCATTCCAAAGCCTTCAAAGTCATTGTATTTTCCGTTCTGGGACGGAATTACCAGGCAGGGCTTTCCCGCGTGACCGTATATTTTCAGCGGCATATCACGGTGCAGCCGATCGCTGTACCATTTTAATTCTTGTATGTGCATAAACTTATCCTCCTTATTAATCCCTCTGTCCGGCCGCAGCCGTTTTTGCCGGGAGCTTCCCGGACTCCGGTTCCGTGTCTGCCGGACTCTGTACAGTCTGAGGAGCGGGTTCCTGTATGGGTTCCTCTTTTTTCTGAGTCTCCAGAACATACTGGAAGAAATCCTCCATCTTCTGCCTGCTCTCCAGCTTTGCCAGATACATATAGTTGCCCATGCCATGGGCAAGAATTTCCGGAAGCTCTTCTGCAACCTTCAGTTCTTCTCTGAAGACGCTGACGATATCCTGATGGGAATGAGCATAAGGAACCTCCTTCCAGCGGCCTGCGAAGGCGCAGAAGCACGGTGTGGATTTGCTCTTATGGCGCAGGCGATCATAAACTATCATATCTGCAAAATGCTGATAACAGTTTGTGCTGTATGCAAAATTAATCATATCAGGGGTAGGCCCTCCTGAAGGGCGCATATTGACCTCCAAACCTACAATCTGTCCCTTCCTGCCCAGATATGGATGGTTTTCTGTCAGACGGAAAAACTCCAGATGTACAAAACGGCTGCGCACGTGAAAAGCTTTTATACAGGCGCGCCCGCAGTCTCTCAGATCGTCCGCCAGTCTGTCCACAATATAAAAGTGAATGGAGTTGTGTTCGTTGACACAGTCCATAATGGAAATAGGGGAAATATTTCCGGTCTCAAAAAGGACAGCGCCTTTGCTGTTCACAATGGCGTCATAGGAACAGATCTCTCCGGGAACAAACTCCTCCATAATATAGGGAACGGAAGGAAGATTACAGAAAAAGCTTTTCAAATCCTGTTCATTCTTGATTTTCCAGGTGTCGGATGCGCCGACGCCGCAGTCGGGCTTTACAATGACCGGGTAACCGACCTTTTCAATAAAATCCAGAGCGCTTTTCAGACTTCCAACCAGGTGATAGCGGGCAGTTGGAATATTGGCCCTTTCATATCCGGCTTTCATCCTGGACTTATATTTAATAGGGGCCATGTCCTTTGGCTGCAGTCCGGTCGTGATATGAAAATCCTCCCGAAGTCTGGCATCCTGCTCCAGCCAGTATTCATTGTTGCTTTCCAGCCAGTCGATTTTTCCGTGGCGAAAGGAAAGAAACGCAACTGCACGAAACATATCCTCATAGTTTTCCATATTTTCCACCCGGTAGTATTCTGTAAGCGTATTTTTCAGCCGGTTGGAAAGGGATTCATAAGGAGTGTCTCCGATCCCCAGTACATTGATGCCGTTTGCTTTCAGAGCAGTACAGAAGTTTTCATAATTGCCCGGAAAAGCAGGTGAGATAAAGATAAAATTTCGCATGACTGATTCCTCTTTTCGTAGAAAACCCTGTATCCATATCCGGGAAACAGGGCTTATATCTTATATTTGTCCGTCTTTGTATTTTTTCAGAAACCGATGAATACGCTCGTAGGGGTCCAGCAGATCGCTGATAGAAGCATCATGGTTCAGCGTATCAATTAAAAGAGCAATATATTTACTCATATCGCAGGAGATATAGTAGGGCCTTGCAAGCAGCTCCGGCGATTGGTAAATCAGGTTTGTGGTAAGGAGACGGTAAAAAATGCCTTCTTTAAAAGCATTGTCAAATTTCTCCATCCCATTGGTAAAAAGACCAAAGGTGGAATAGAGAAAAATCCGGTTTGCTTTCAGATCCTTTAATTTATTTGCCACATCAATCATGCTTTCTCCGGAAGAAATCATATCATCAATGACAATTACATCCTTGCCCTCCACGTTGCTGCCCAGAAATTCATGGGCGACAATTGGATTGCGGCCGTTTACGACCTTCGTGTAATCCCGGCGCTTGTAGAACATGCCCATATCCACTCCAAGAACGTTGGCAATATAGATAGCGCGGCTCATGCCCCCCTCATCCGGACTGATAACCATTAGATGATCGCTGTCTGCCTGAATGTCATGGACATTGGTAAGAAGGGCTTTGATAAACTGATAGGACGGCTGAACAGTTTCAAAACCATGAAGAGGGATGGCATTCTGAACCCGCGGATCGTGGGCATCGAAGGTAAGAATGTTGTCAACCCCCATATCAATCAGTTCACGCAGTGCAAGCGCGCAGTCCAGGGATTCCCTTGAGGAACGTTTATGCTGACGGCTCTCATAAAGAAACGGCATGATGACAGTAATGCGTCTTGCTTTGCCTGCGCATGCTGCGATGATTCTTTTTAAATCCTGATAATGGTCATCCGGGGACATATGGTTGATATGTCCGCAGAGAGGGTAGGTCAGACTGTAATTGCACACATCTACCATCAGATACAAATCACGCCCGCGCACGGATTCCAGCAGGATTCCTTTTGCTTCTCCGGAACCGAAACGCGGAACCTTTGCTTCTATCAGATAGGAATCCTGTTCATATCCCTGAAAAGCGATCGTATTTTTATGCTCGTTCAGGCTTTCCCGGCGCCACTGCACCAGGTAGTCGTTTACCTTCTGGCCCATTTCTTTACAGCTTGGGAGCGGGATGATACCCAGAGAGCCAACGGGAATACTTTCCAGGATGCGTTCGCTGCGTTGAATATTCATAGTTTATCCTCCAAAGTTTTTTATGTAAATGAATGAAAAATTTTGTTAAAACCGTTATAACATTCTCCTTAAGAAATCGTCAAGGAATTTCACCAGGAATGCAGAAATTTTTGCTGCCGCTCGTTTTTTCCGTCTGCTTTTGAGCCTGAAATTTTCTTGCGGATACGGATGTCGCTTCCCGCAAATTTTACAAGCGTATAGGAGCTTGTGATACGGGAGAAAAGCCGCTCGCTGTAAATGTCCCTGAAGTCTTTAGGGGAGAGATTAGTGGAAATGATGGTGGATTTCCTCCGGAGCGCCCGTTCATTCAGTATTTGAAAAAGCTTTGACACTGTAAAAGTATTTGCCATTTCCGTACCGATATCATCCAGAATCAGAAGATCACTGTCCAGAAGCGCCTCATACCGCTGGATAAATTCCGTGGCTTCTCCGGATGAGGAGACAGAGAAGCGTTCAAAAAACTGGAAGGCAGTAAAATAAATAACGGAATGGCCGCTGTCTAAAAGCTCCTTGGCAATGCAGTTGGAGAGAAAGGTTTTTCCGGTTCCCACAGGCCCATAAAAGAGCAGGTTACGAAAATCCCGGTCAAAGGTATCTGCAAAATCCCGGCAGGTACGAATAACCGCAGGCATGGCGGCCTGCTGGTTCTCATCATAGACCTCATAAGAAAGGGTCGAAAAATTCTCTTCTGAAAGGATGTCCTGAAGCCGGGAGGAGGAATATAAAAGCTGAATTTCCGCGTTCCGAAAGCACCGGCATTTTTTGCGTCCCACATAGCCGGTGTCCTGACAGTCCGGACAAGTGTAATGCATTTCCAGGTAGTCGGCAGGATAGCCTTCTTTTTTTAATAAAAATTCCTTTTCCCTGCGCAGGGCAGAAAGCTTTTCGCGCAGGGCAGGAAGCGCGTCCGGCTCCGCGTCGAAAACCCGCTGCGCATGCTCCAGGCTGCAGGAAGAGATCCCCTCCTCAATTTCCCGGATGCGGGGAATTTTCCGGTAGATTTCGTCCTGTCTCGTACGTTGCTGGCGGTAATTCTGATACTGCCTGCGATCATAGTCCCGCATGACGGCATCATATTGTCTGTTGGTAAGCGGCATAGTATTCCTCCTACTGGCTCTGAAGCAGCTGTTTTTCCAGTTCATCGAAATCATAATCACGCTGCTCAAAGTTGGTAAATCCGGTGGAACGGACATTGGCGGCAGGCCGCTTCTGGACGCTGCGTTTCTGGTGCGCCTGATCCAGCGCCTGAATATCGTTCATGGTATGTACTTTGTTTGCATTCCAGTTTTTCAGAATGCGGTCTGCATATTCAAAATTTGGTTTATGAAGCCGGTCCATAGTGCGGTGACAGGCCTCCAGAATCAGATCCAAAGTAAAATCATAAGTATGAAGCCATTTTTCAATATATTTCATTTCCGGGTCCACGGGATTCCGGTCATTAAGGCCGAATGCCTTCATAATGGCAAAGCTGCCGCGCATATAAGTGGTTGTCCGCTCCTTTGCCTGGGAAACGGTTGCGATTCCGGCTTCTGCCCATGCAAGGGCGACTGTTTCTATGTAATGAATGCTGCGGCTTCCCTTGCAGACACAGTATTCCACAAGATATTCAATTAAATCCGCAGAAAAGTGCAGTTGATCATAAAAGTAAAGGAGCGTCTCGATTTCGGAGGGGGACAGGGATTTTTTCAGGTACTGTTCGCATACAAACAGAAGCTGCCGGCATTCCGCCTGTCCGGAAAACTGCGCCAGTTCATTCCGGCTGTAGGATCTCCTGGGCGGAACGGTACTGGCGGCAGGCTCTGCGGCAGATGCTGCGCTTTCCGTATCAGCCGGGGGAATGTCCAGCAGATAGATACCCTGCAGGGTATTGGAGCTGTCGCATTCCAGCTTTATGATCTTTTGCTTCTCCCAATATTTAAGAGCGCGGAGAATGTCGTTTTCCGTGTGATCCAAAGCGTCCGCCACGCCGGCTACGGACAGCTCCAGGGACGGATGATGAAGTGCGCGCAGAAGATAAAGGTAGACCTTTACATATTCTCCGTTTGCCTTAGGCATATAATGATCCAGAAATGTATTGGAAATGCCGGTAATACCTGCGGATGATTCATTTTTCAGCACAAAACTGCTCATAATGGCTCCTTTCGATGCCCTGCCGTAAAAATTCAAAGCCGGGGCTTTTATTTACAGGCGCGCGACTTATAGTTTATCCGAATTATAACATAAGTGTTTTAAAAAGAAAATAGCCTGGAATCCTGGGAGTTGGTTAAGTAAAAGCGGGCATGGTGCATAATCCGGGTGGATATGGGAAAATGGTAAACAATATAAATGTGGATAATGTGGATAACTTGGTGGAAAGGTTTTATTATGGGAAACTGATTTCGACAGGAAATGTCAAAAAAACAGGGAAAATGCAGGCTTTTGAGGTTGGGGTGTGGAAAATATTATGTAAATGTATTATCCACGAAAGAATCCACATGATTATACAACTTATTATGTTGATAAACATGTGGATAATGTGGATAACTTTATTTGGAAAGTAGGTTTTCCCCAATTTTCAGCACGTCTCCGGCTCCCATAGTTATCAACAGGTCACCGTGCATACATTTTTCTGATAAAAATTTCTCAATTTCCTCAAAAGACGGGAAATAATAGCAGGTTTTTCCGAGCTTCTGCAGTTCCTCCTTCAGTACAAGGGAACTGATTCCCAGCGTGTTGGTTTCTCTTGCGGCGTAAATATCTGCCAGGATGACGTGGTCGGCATGGCAGAGCGCCTGGGCAAATTGGTGAAGGAAGGCTTTGGTACGGGTATAGGTGTGGGGCTGAAAAACACACCAAAGCTCCCGGTGCGGATAATTGGCGGCGGCTTTCAATGTGGCCTCGATCTCCGTTGGATGGTGGGCATAATCGTCGATGACAGTTACTCCGTTCACCTTGCCTTTGTACTGAAAGCGCCGGTCTGTTCCATGAAATGCATTCAGTCCGGCCTGAATCTCCGAAAAGCTGATGCCAAGCTCCAGAGCGGCGGCGATAGCAGCCAGGGCGTTGGATACATTGTGGATTCCGGGAACACGCAGGGTAACGGCGCCAAGCTCGGTTCCTTTATAAACAGCAGTAAAGGAAGGACAGCCGGTTTTGTCGTAAGAAATATGGCGGGCCGTACAGTCCTGATTTCCGGTCAGTCCGTAGGTTACGACGCGGGCGGAAATGCCGTCTGTAATCTCTTCGGGACATTCGATTTCTCCGTTTAGCACCAGCAGTCCGTCGTCGGGAAGAAGTCCGGCAAAGCGATGGAAGGAACGGCGGATATCATTCAAATCTTTGAAGAAATCCATATGATCTTCTTCTATATTTAATACAATGCTTATAGTTGGATAAAAGGACAAAAAGCTGTTGGTGTATTCGCAGGCCTCCGTCAGAAAGGTATCGGAGCGCCCGACCCGGATATTGCCGCCGATCGCCGGCAGAATGCCTCCGACAGATATGGTAGGGTCCATATTTGCTTCCAGAAGAACAGTGGCCAGCATAGAGGTGGTGGTGGTTTTTCCGTGAGTTCCGGCCACGGCGATGGCAGTCTGGTAATTACGCATGATCTGACCAAGCAGGTCGGCCCTTGAAATCATAGGGATTCCTGCGGCTTCTGCCGCTGCATATTCCGGGTTATCCGAATGGATAGCGGCCGTATAGACCACTGCCTGGATTCCTTTGGTAATATTTTCGGCACATTGACTGTAATGAATGACAGCCCCTTTTGCCTGCAGACGCTTTGTAAGCTCGGATTCGCGGGCATCGGAACCGGATACGGCAAAGCCTTCTTTTAACAGAATTTCGGCAAGGCCGCTCATACTGATGCCGCCGATCCCGATGAAATGAACGTGTATAGGAGTGCGAAAATCTATTTGATACATGGAAAATCTCCTTCCTTATTGCATACTTCAGACCTCATTATAAACCATCCCTATGAAAAATCAATGATG
>VSNE01000439.1 GCA_009774155.1 Lachnospiraceae bacterium | reverse complement strand
TATAAGCTGAATGAGGCAAATGAGGATATAATGACAAATTTATCTCTCATTCGAGCAAATCATCAGCTTATTAAAAACAATGCCGAAGATATATCGCAGAATCGGAAGGCTATTGACGAAACTCAACAAACTATTGATGAAAATGTGGGGATTCTTCGTAGCGAAGCTCTCACTGAGCATCGTCAAATGGCATATCAACTTAGAGCTATCGGACGCGATCAAAAAGCTCAGGATGAAAATATCGCCAAATTAGGAGAACATTTTAATTGCTATGCCGATGGCATATGGTGTAATCTTTTTGTATGGGAAAATAATTGTTTATGGGCTAATACTTCAGGTGTCATTAAAAATGCTCTTGATGATATTCATATTGAATTGGATTCCCATCAAGAAGCTCTTAACTCTCTTATTGAAGAGAAAAACGAGCATTTCTCATGCTTTCATGACGATATTTGGTGCAATTCTTCTATATGGAATAATAATCATCTGTGGCCTTTTGATATTTATGACATTACAAACAGTCTTCAGAAACATGAAGAAGAAATCGCAGTTCTTCAAATATCGACAGAAAAAGCGAACACTCAGTTATCTAACAAGATTGTTAATCTTGAAAATGACTTTTCTGAAATAAGCAATAGAGTCGGATCTAACTCTACACATATTCAAAAGAATCAAGAACAGCTCAATTCTAACTCAGAAAAGATTGACAAGATTACTAACAGTGTTCAGGAACTCAGTTCTGAGCTGGAGCTTCAGTCTGAAAATCTTCACGATGCCCTTGTATCAGAGCATCGTCAAGTTGCCTATCAACTTAGAGCCATTGACCGTGATCAAGCTGTTCAAAATGAGAATATCGCAAAGTTAGGAGAGCATTTCAACTGTTTTGTCGATGGTGTATGGTGCAACCTTTTCTTGTGGGAAAACGATGACCTTTGGGCTAATACCTCCGGAGTGGTTAAACAGGCCATTGATGACATTCATGTCGAATTGGATTCTCATCAGAAAACTCTCGACGCTATCATTGAAGAAAATAATGAGCACTTTACTTGCTTTAGTGATGATGTCTGGTGTAATTCATCAGGATGGGATAATGGTCGTTTATGGCCCAGCGATTTCGTCAATTTTGCTCAAGCTGTTCAAAACAATCAAACAGCTATCAAGATTCTCAATCAATCGGTAGAAGATTTCAAAAATACAACTGAAAAGAATCTAAACACCGTATCTCAGAATCTTGATCAGACTTCTGAAAAAACCGATAATGCCCTGGCTGTTATTGCAGAACATCAGGAAGCTATTGAACAGAGCTCTGAAAGGATTGATGACAATGCTTCTGATATTAAGGATTTAAGCGCCTATGTTGATGCAGCTGTTAATGATATTCAAAATCAAGCTATAGCCGAGCATAGACAAGTTACTTATCAGTTGAGAGCCATTGAACGGGAACAGATAGCTCAGGATGAAAATATTGCAAAGCTGGGTGAGCACTTTGGATGTTTTGTTGACGGCCAGTGGGGAGACATCTTCCTTTGGAATAACAATCATTTATGGCATAATCAAACTGGCGTAGTTGAAGAGGCTATATCTGACATCCATCAGGAGATTGATGAAGTTAAAGAAAATCTTACCGAAGTAACGGAAGAGATTTTTGATACATTTGATAATCATCAAACTCAAATTAATGAGCTTTGGGAGCAGAACAGCTGTATGGATGAAGGAAAATGGAATAATACCTTTTTCTGGAATAATGTTGTATTATGGCTCAATACTCCTGAAAGTCTTGTTGAGGTTGAGGCCGAAATCAACAAACACGATACCAGATTGTCTGCTCTTGAAAATCAGTTCAAACTTTTTATGGAGCAGTTCTCCGCTCAACAAACTATTATAAGACAACAGCAAGAGCAACTTGACACATTGATGGATTGCTTCACGGTCTTAAATGTTGGTAAATGGCAAAATTTGCTGCTTTGGGATAACTCTTCCAAATGGTCAAATGAATTGATAACTGAAGCATCTGCTTCAAATGAAGGAGCAGGAACAGCAACAGTTACGGTTAAATCATACGATCCGGCAACCGCTACAGTTTCATTTTAACTCAAACTTTAAATAAAAAGATTTAAATCTTATTATCAATAATTTAAACAACAAACAAATGGCAGATCTTAAAGTTACGCGCTTTGTCATTGGAGGACAATCCTTCGCCATTCCGGATGCTGCGGCAGACCAAAAGGGCTTGATGTCTTCCAGTGATTTCAGCAAACTTGCTGGTATTACAGCCGGTGCGCAGGTCAATGTACTGGAAGGGGTTAAAGTAAATGGCATAGCTCTTAGCATTGTCTCAAAAATTGTCAATCTTTTAATCGGTACAGGCTCTGTTAACGGTACAATTTCAGTGCAGAATGTAGATGTACCCATCAAAGGCCTGGCAGCCCTTGCCTACAAAGCCAAAGTATCAACTGACGAACTTGATGCAGCACTGACAGCAGTTATCAATGCAAAGGCCGAAACATCCACTGTTACTACTCTCAGTGATAAAATCGACGTTCTCAATGGTTCAGGCATTGGCTCTGTTTCAAAGGCTATCACTGATGCCTTTAATGATTTCGCTACCAAGGTCTCTGATGACGGAGTGATAAACTCTTATAAAGAGCTTATTGACTGGGCCGCAAAGCACGGTGGCGAAGCAGCTGAGATGACGGCTGCAATCTCTAATATCGAAGGCTTGCTTGCCGGTATTGGCGGCGAAGGTAATCCTCCAACGGTCGAGGCAGCCATTGCCGCCGCTATCAGTGACCTCAACATTGGTAACTACTACACCAAAACTCAGGTTGATGCTAAACTAATTGGCAAAGTGGATAAAGAGGATGGCAAAGGTCTTTCCTCAAATGACTTCACCGATACCTATAAATCCAAAATAGATAGTATCGCCGAGGGCGCAACGGCTAACACAATTGCTTATGACGTGAAAACAATGACCCTCACTCTTACCGGCTTTACAGGCGCATAATTCCCTAACATCTTATCGCAATGGCAGATACTACCACAAACATTTTACAGGCGCTCAAAATAAATAACAAATGTTTCAATATTCAAACTTGCTGGGAACAGTTGGGTCTGACAAAGAACTATATGCTTGCCCTTTTGAGCCGTGATGAGTACACTCCCGTTGCGACACGCCAGCCCACTGCAACAGATACACTATACACTGATCCGGCCAGTGGCAATCCAGCCGGATTTCATCCCGGTCAGTGTGTAATCTATCCCGATAATGAAGTTCCTGATGGTTGGGGGCTTTCAATAGCCAAACACGTTGTTATTAATAATCAAGGTGTACCTACCAAAGTATTTTGGTATCACGCTACTGATGTTGAAAAACGTCTGAGTAAAATGGAGGAAATCTACCTCATTACTCATCAAGGAGTTTTCGGTACCGGCTTATGGATTAATGAGTATCCGTGGCAACTGGACGCAGTGTGGGATAACGGGATTTAATATTTGAATGAACCGATACTATTATATAATAAACCAACAGTTTTTAATTTTATAAACATGGCAGAAAAAGTTTTAACAATGGAAGATGACTGGGGAGCAAAGGGCGCACAAGCGACTGGTGCTCAGGTCCAGAAATTTCTCAAAGATCAAATCAAATCGCTGCATGACAAGGACACTACACTCCAGAATCAGCTGAATTCACTGAATTCCGATCTTGGAGATGCCAATCCTCAACTTCGTGCCGCAACGGACGGTTGTTTTGTTGCTTTCACTCAGAAAAGCGATAATTATCAACGTGCAGTGCCTTGGTGGGAATGGGCTGCAAAAGAAGCCGCTGGAGAAGTTGCGGATGGCGTGCTCGTACTGATTGATGGCCAAGCCCCGATTATCGTAGCCCCCACCCAGAATCAGCTCTTTTGGTCAAAGAACGCTGTCGCCGTCAATGCCGACACTGGTGGTGACTTCAACAAAGCGTATGTTGACTACACCGGCAAAACTCGCACCGCAGCTATTATGGCAAAAGGTATCGAGCTCTTCGGTGAAGAGGAAGAGACCTGGACCCAGTTTGCTCCAGCGTGGTGTAACGCCTATGATCGACGTCACGACAAGGGCGATGGCACAATGATCGGTCTGGGCCCCGGAAAGTGGTGGCTTCCGTCTATCGCGGAACTTCTCATTATCTGGAAGCACAAATACGCTATCAATCAGTGTCTCTCAGTCATTTCTGGCGCCAGCCAGCTTCCTGAGAGCTGGCTTTGGTCCTCCACTGAGAACTCGGCGACGCACGCGTGGCACTTGTACCTCTCTACCGGCTACCTCGGCAGCTGGCCCACTAAGGTGTCGGACAGCAACTCCGTCCGCCCGGTGGCAGCATTTCATTAACCCTTTATCTCTTCAACCCTTTAACTCTTCGGAGCGTAGCGACGAGCGAGCAAAGCGAGCATAAGGGTTGAAGAGATTTACACATTCAACTTATCTCAAAGTTGAAGTCGCCACCTTTGAATAGGTTCAAAAGTCCGTGTTCCAGAGCTTTAAGATAAGGAATTTGTGTCTTATAGGGTAAAATGCGATTAAGGAATAAACTGGTTATCTTTATGATAATCAGTTTATTATTAACACAAATAATTGATAATTAGCAGTTTGATAACAAATTAAAAGTTGCGATGGCTTTATCCAACGAATTGCCGGTATATATCGAGACTTATCGGTACATTCAAGCAGTGCTTGATACTCACAAGAATTTTCCAAGGGATATAAAACATACCATTGGGCAAGAATGGATTAGAGTGGCAGTTTCGCTACCCACATTCATTGTAAGAGCAAATATGTTCAAAAGTGAACGTGAAGCATACCTCACCGATTTTATTTGTGAATTTGAGCACTGTAAACTGATAGTTCGATTAGCTGGTGATAATCGTTGGATAAGCCGGAAGCAGCAATCCAACCTCATGTATTTGGAGGCAACTATCGGCAAGCAAGTGACAGCATGGAAGAACGCATCAACAAAAAGGTATCGTAAACTGAAAGTCCAAGAACCTGATTGAAAGATGCAACGCACAGAGTATGGGAGTTTACGGATGACCATAGAGTATGCGCTTCCGTGAGAAATGGGGGTATTACTGCCATAAGTAGTTAAGAATAAGAAAACATACCCGATACACTGAGAACTCGGCGACGAACGCATGGAACTTGAACCTCTCTACCGGCAACCTCAACAACTGGAACACTAAGGTGTCGAACAGCAACTACGTCCGCCCGGTGGCAGCATTTCAACGAAAGGCATTTTTGCAATAAATAAGACCAAATATAAATGGCATTATCACTTTTAGTGCTGATATGGTAACGTATGAAGGATTGGTTGAAGCCTATTTAGATTGTCGTGTACATAAGTCGCGGACAATCAACTGCATCAAATTCACACTTGATGTGGAAGGCAATCTCTATGATATGATGCAAGCCATCAACAATAGAACATACCAGCCTAAACGTTCCATTTGTTTTGTCGTTAGTCGCCCCAAATACCGTGAGGTTTTTGCTGCCGATTTTTCGGACCGCATTATCCATCACTACATTAGGCTTCGTCTGGATTCCATTATTGAAAAGGAATTTAATGATCGTACTTTCAACTGTCGAAATGGCAAAGGAACTTTGGCCGGCGTTGAGCAATTAAAGAAAGATATAATTGAGTGTTCGAAAAATTACACTCAAGATTGCTATGTAGCCACAATTGATATTAACAGCTTCTTCATGTCTATTCCAAAGAAGTTGGTCGAAGATATGGTTATCAAACTTGTTGACGAAAAATATGAAGGAGATGATAAAGATGATCTACGTTATCTATGTCATGTAGTTTTAAGTCACTCTCCAGAAGAAAACTGTATAAAACAATCCTCCGAAGCCATGTGGGATTGTCTGCCGGCAAGTAAATCTTTATTCACAAATGGCAAAGGACTTGGTATGCCAATTGGTAATCTTCCATCCCAGATGTTTGCCAATTATCTTTTGAACTCACTTGATTGGGCGATTGAAAACGAATATGGAATAAAGTATCATGGCAGATATGTTGATGATATTTACTTAGTAGCCGAAACTAAAGAGCAAATTCTCAATACCATTCCGAAAATCAGAACTAAATTAGAATCATTGGGATTAAAATTATCACCCAAGAAATTCTATATGCAACATTATACTAAAGGATTGGATTTTACTGGTGCAGTTGTTAAACCCGGAAGAGTATATCCCTTAAACCGAACAGTCACAAATTTCAGACACAGTATTCAACGACTTAATAAATGTCGGACTAAAAATCAAATCATCAAAACCTTATCTTCGGTCAATAGCTATTTAGGGTTATTGAGACACTACGATACTTATGCCATCAGATACAATGGTTTAATGGAAATAGACTCTCGTATTTTCAAATGGATCTATATAAAAGGACACATGGAAGTGGTAAAACTTAAAAAGAGATACCACCCACAAGCTCGTATCAGATACCGATTAAATCATAACCTCAAAGATAAGCTCATGCTACCCAAACCCATTGCTGAGTTTGAGGAAAGAGACGATAAAGAGAGATATATGAGGATGTTAGCTGAATATACCCCAGTAAATATTCCTCCAATACACATACTTGAAAGTCATTCGGACTATTAATAATAAACAACATCAGTTTTAACTTTCAAAAAATCTGAACAATGGACCAGATCAACAGCAACAACGAACCTGTAGAACAGCAGGTAGAAGTAATGACTCCCGAAGAGTCAGTAATGTCGCCTGAAATGCTTGCAGAAATGGAAGCTCAGAAGGATCAGGAACTCTATGGTGATAACGTCAAGAAAATCGGCGGTTGCGCTGTAGTGACCGTTGGGGACGAAGTTATCTCTCTCGAACTCCCGATTACCTATCCCCAGCTCCTTTCGGCTATCATCAAGCGCAAGTATGACTCCGACCAAGCCGAAGCGATCACCGCAAACTTCCTCAACACCCGCCTTCAGGCCGTTCCTGAGAACAAGGCCGCTGAGTATGTCGCAGAATATGAGGCATACCAGGAATGGCGCAACACGGCTAAAGCCGTCGCCAAGGAAGTGATGGGAGTTGAAGAGTAATTCTCCATCACAATAAGGCCGTCCTTGGATATATTATGTCCTTGGACGGCTTTTTTACAAAACCAACCAACATCAAAATCGCAATGAAAAAGGTATTTTCTACCATAAAAGAACGCTGGAAAGCTCAAATCCCTATCTTCTTCCAGTGGATTATAGGTATTGGTACTGGTGTGGCTGCTGTCGCACTTGCAATCCAAATGGCTCTTACTTCCGGGGGTGCAACAATCCCGGAATGGTGGGAGTCTCTTTATCCATACCTTATCGGTATCGGTGCTGGAATGACTGCGACTGCTAAGTTCACTCAAAAGCACTGAAGCCAGACTATTAATAATAAAAACAATGGCACAATATAAAGTCCGAAGCGGACAAAACATATACGATGTAGCATTAACTCTCTATGGCAGCGTAGAGGGCATTTTTGATTTGCTGGCAAGTAATAGTTGGCTCAATATGGAAACCCAGCTTTCTTATGGGATGATTCTTAATTACCACGAGGAATTTGCTGTAAACAAAAACATTGTAATATGGCTAAAGGACAATAACGTGCTGGTAAAAAATGGTGAGCATATCTATAACTATCTTGACATTGAAGAGGTGGTTAAGACTCATATTGCAACCTATCATTCCGCTCAATACAATTCGCTCTCTGATATGTCATCGGATGAGCAGAATATGTATTGGGAATCACTCTATACTCCCCGAATGGTCATACACCATCAGGGTCAGGTATCTGATATGATTGTTCGCTTAAAAGCTGACACTCATCTCATCGTGGACTGGGGAGATTACACCGCACCTCAGATTGTTGAGGGTACCGAAGAACAAGAAGTGGAGCACTGTTATAAGGGGTCCGGGAAACATATCATTACTCTATATGGAGACTTTGAATGTACCAAATTAGACTTCCGGGAATTGAATGGTGTATATTATCCACTTGGTGTCATATATGCTGATGAGTTTCTCTCAGTATTAGATAATGAGGATTTGAAAAAACTTATAATTACGCAATGAGAAGTGTAAGCCAAATATATTCCGAAGCTGTCAGCACAAGAAACAACTACTTGCAGCTGACAGAACTCAATACAGGCCGTAGCAACAGTAAGCTCAGTATGCTCAATCTGCTGACTTATGTTGTGGCGGTCTGCATCCACACCTACGAAGCCGTCCTCGACCTCTTTCAGGTAAGGATTGCTGAAGTCCTCAATGGCCGTATCAATGGCACTCCAGATTGGTATGCAATGATGGCGAAAAAGTTTCAGTACAATAGTGTAACTGAGACTGGTGATGAGCTACGGTTCAATGAAGATACTATGAAAATTGAATATGCCCAGCCGGACACTTCCCATAGGATCATTGAAAAAGCAGCCTGGCAAACCGATGACAAGTCTCTTACTCTGAAAATTTGTAAAGCAAACGATAACTCCAATGAGGTCAATAATGGTATTCCTTATATGGCTCTCAATGACTATGAGCTGACCGCTTTTCGTATGTTTATCCAACAAATTAAATTTGTTGGTGCTGACATATATTGTGAAAGTTCCCCCGGAGACATTGTAACGATAGTTGCTGACAAACATAATCCTATTTTTTACAATGACAGCTATGTCACAGCGGCCCAAGCGTTGACTGAATTACAGCAGGCAATGATTGACTTTGCCAATGAGATGGAGTTTAATGGTATGTTCTACTATCAGTCTGTCTTAGACGTGATTAGAAAAACAGAACATATCACCGACATCAGCAATAACATCAAGATATACATCAGCTCTTACAATACTACCGACCGTAAGTATGACGAGCCGGTGGAACTGAGTAATCGGATCAGGTTAAAAAGTGGTTATATCCGCTTGCTTGATACGAACTCAGTAATGACAATCAATAGTGACAACCTCACGCTGGTTCCAGCATCAAAAATGGACCAGTATTTTGCCGAACTGGAAGAGCAATGATAAATATTGATTTTACAAATATCAACAATGCGAAACTGATTGGCAGACTATTGCCTTTCTGGGCCAGGGGCAAGAAAACATCTTTGCTCCTACAAGCCATTCTTAGCCCAATCGCTTCAGCGCACAGTCGATTTAAGGCTTGGGGATTGGAAAGGTATATAGAATGTCATATCACAGCGCAGAAATCTTCCTTGGAGTGGTATTTGAAGTATCGCCTCAAAACCCATTTCTTGAAAGAGAACGATAACTTCTTTATTACTCAAGGTATCAATGAATCCGCCTCTTGTTTCAGCAGCAATGTATGGCGAAATGGATTACACTGGGATAATGCTCTAAGATGGAGTGTTGACACAGAGCCTCTTGTTAATATGAATATGAATCTCACTTGCATCAATACCGGCTTGTGGGAAAACAGGATGCTATGGAATAACGCTCTATTGTGGGATAATGAGGACAATGGCAAGAAGTATAATGATGATTATCTGGAGTCTATTGACCAGACCAATGTTTATGCTCCAGCCATTGTTGATACAGTCAATTACAATCACGAAGATTATGAACGAGACATCCGCAACATCATGTCGAAGTTTATGATCAACTTCAATAAAATCAACATCATTGTGGCAGACACCGAATATTAACTATCAAATTCAATAGATTATGAAAGTTCACAACCTGGGCAGTGACTATGCCTTTCAGAGAAAACAGAAACAAGAAAATCAGCCGGAAGTTAAGTCAACTGAATTGCCGGCGCCCACTGAAGTAACTACTGAAACCGATGCTGGAGATCAAGTTCCGAGCCGGGGAGAAGGAGAGGTTATGGCAACAGCCGATGAAACCTCAGCCCCGAAGCAAAAAGGCCGTAAGAAAAAAGAAACGGGGGCCGAAAACGAACAGCCGCAGGACTAAGGTCAAATTCAATGAAACGGCTGTAGGGCATTTTCTATTCGTATATGCTCCTATTCAATATTTACTATTGATGGAGTATCATAGTGTGTTGAGATTGACTCATAGAAACCAAATCATCAGCTATGAGGCGATAGAAACCATTGCTTTGAATAGCGATAACCCAGCTTTTCGATCAGCACGCTTCAGAAGAGCCCTTATCTCATATCGCCGTTTTGGAATGAAACCTCTACGTCTTACTGGATGGACTCTAAAAGATGCCGTTTATTACGCCAGAAACAGCTTCTACATTCACGAAGCTGTAAAGAAATGCACCGAGTAAATTGCCCGGTGCATTTCTCTTTTATCAATTTTCTTGTTTAGGACGCTTGAATACAAAATTAATCGTATTAGTCCGAGTGTTTTCTTTGACTCCAGTATGATAACTGGGATCACCAAAATTGGGAAAAACAGTTTCCGTAGTAGTGTACACACTCACGAGTTCCCATCCTTCTTTGCCATAAAGATTCAAAGAATTTGGGATAGAAGAGGCTTCTGGAAAATGAAGAGTCTGAGAATTGCTTAGTTCAATTAGAGCCTTTTCATCATTAGGGCTATACACTGTAGGTAGTTTTGAACCGGGGAAAGAAACGATGTTGTATTCCCATTGTTGTGGCGCGGTGTCTTTGTTGCTGCAAGCTCCCAGCATCAAAGTGAGCAAAAGGATAATTATCGACTGTTTCATAGCCATTTTGGTTTATAGTTAATATTCTCTCAAAAACGGCAATGACACACAAAAAGCGTAGAGCCATGCCCTCGCGTCGTGGTTCACCACAAACCATATCTCACAAGGCAGGCTCCACGCTTATGCGCAGACCCGCCTAATGAGAGATAATGCCTTCTTCTTTTTCGAGGTGGTGATTTCGACGCGAATTAGGCTATGTCACGTCCGATACTCAATGTACGGATGCACCTGCAAAATTACTAAAAAACTCGTGTCGAGCCAAATAAAAAATCACAACCGCCAGAGTATCACTGACAAGTTGTGATTTCATTTTGTTAGGTAAGTTACCATAAAAGCCGGGTTATATTCCTTAATACCCCTCCTTCTACTTTATAAAGCCGTTGATTTGTCTTGGGAGAACTGAGTGGTCCTAACTTTTTGATGAATGGTCCAAATTTCAAATAATCGAAATTTTGATACTCAGTGAAAACCGTGATTGTTTCGCCACCACTATACCAGCCAATCTTCAAGTCTGGATAATGGTTTCTAATGTAAGCTGCCAATTCGTTGATCTCATCAGGAGCAACATCTCCACCCATAAATAAGACACAAGTTATATCTTGAATTGTGGAGTCTATCAGCATTTCAAGATTCTCATAACTCAATAGCTCACCAGAATCTTCCCATAAGTGTTTAGTATTGCATCCTTTGCATTTGAATGGGCAGTTGGCAATATTGATTACAAGAGACACCTCATTGGGTATCTCCTGTAATCCTATTGCTATGTCACGATACTTCAGCATCATCAGCTACATTTGGAATAACCACACGAAGGGCACGTCATACAACCCTCAGACATATTCAGTTCCTCGCCACACTTCGGACACTTGGGATTTCCGCTTGTGGTTCCATTCTGAACTGACTGATAACCACCAGCTCCTTTTTGTATATCTCTCATCTTCAACTCTTGCTGAAGCTGATTATACATATCGGTTAAAGCAAATCCGATAGCTACTGGGCAAGAAGATCCTTTTGAGGTATCATTCTTGGTGGCCTTACGAACTGCATAAGAAGGACAAGTGCCAGCACTTTTAAGTTGGTCCACAATATCCTCAATAGAGATATTTCCTCTGGCTGCCAGCGACACCATTCTTGACAATCCAGCCATAAAGAGTGCGCAACCACCCTGAGAACCTTTGCTGAAATATGTTTCAAGCAACTGACCAGTTTCTCGATCAAAGAAGGCTGTCAGATGAAGAGTGCCACAACCAGTTATCAGAGTGCGCTTTCGACCGATACAATCGTCAGAAGCCTTCCTGATTTTGGTCGGAGTATTTGGTGAAATCTCTTCTTTTGTAGGCTGTTCATCTTTTGACAAGATAGCTTGTCGCTCACATCCATTACGCCAGATAGTAATGCCTTTGAGTCCTTTCTTCCAAGCCAGCATATACAGGTCGGCCACATCTTCCACAGTAGTGGAATTAGGGAGATTCACGGTCGAACTGATAGAGGCGTCTATGAAGCTCTGGAGCATCGCCTGAACCTCTATTCTATCTTTGTAAGGGATTTCATCGGCCGCTACGAAAAAGTCCGGCAGAATGGCCTCTCCGGTCACTTCTTTATATTGAGCTGTAATGGGAGTGTCAACTTTGTAGATAGTTTCTTCATCGTTGAGTGATACGGTCCTGCGGTTATATGAAAAAGCGAAATTAGGTTCTACTCCAGTGCTTATCTGAAGCATAGTGCCGATTGTGCCAGTCGGAGCGCAGGTTAAAAGCTGAGAATTGTATAGGCCATAATGCTCAATCTCTTTCAGGATAGTGTCTGAGAGATTCAGATTGCGAATAAAATCGCTCTTTACCATAGCCTTCTTGATTTTATCAGTGCAGTTGGGGAAGGCTCCGTTCTCTTTTGCCAACTGTAAAGAGGTGAGAACAGCGTGAATTGCTATAAGACGATAAACCTCTTCAATTACAGTAAGTGATTCAGGCGAACCATATTTCAGACCCAATTTGATAAGCATATCACCTAAGCCCATTGTTCCCAAACCTATCTGACGCCAGCCTGAAACGGACTCTCGTTGCTCCTGAAGAGGATGTAACGGCAACCCCTCCATTAGTACGCCATTCAAGGCTTTAACGGCACACTCTACTGCTGATCGTAGAGCTATTGTATTAACACTGGCATCAGCAGTAAAAGGCTTGGTCACGAACTTGGAAAGATTTAGGCTACCGAGCAAGCAGGAACCACCCGCCGGCAAGGGTTCTTCGGCGCATGGGTTTACTCCAGCATACTTGAAATCAGTATTTTGGAGAAGATTGTAGTTGGAAATTCGATCCCAGTATAAAATACCCGGCTCTGCCATTTCCCAGTTACGACGTGCCAGAAGCATAAACACCTCTTTGGCATTGACAACTCTTGTGATTTCAGAACCATTCTCCATTGTGAAGTGGAGCTTAAAATCAGCATTAGCCTCTACAGCCCGCATAAAAGCATCTGTCACGCGAACTGAGATATTGGCCTTAGTGCAGATGTCAAGATCTGATTTAAGATTGATGAACTCAACCAAATCAGGATGTTCACAAGAAATGCTGATCATTAACGCACCGCGCCGGCCCTCCTGACCTATGAGGCCAGTAATGTAACTGTAAAGATCCATAAAGCTGACAGTGCCAGAAGTGCTTTTGGCCGCATTATTGACCGGGGCATTTTTGGGTCTGAGATTGCTAATGTCAAGACCGCATCCACCACCATAACTGAATGTTCTCGCCAGTTTTGAACCAGCATCAAAGATTGATTCCAAAGAATCCTGGGGAAGGGTCAGGCAGTAACAATTACTGTATGTGATCTTACGATCAGTCACACCACGATTGGATAGGATTCTACCAGCAAAGATAAACTTCTGTTCTTTGATAAGCTGACGTATGCACTGATTGCCACCAGACACTCTATCAAGCCATTGCTCAAAAGTCTCATCTCCCTGCTGATATTTTTTCTTCCAAATGTCGATTGAAAGAGCTTCTCCATTCAACCATTCCTCGACTGTCATGCCAAGGCCAGCTGAAGGGTTATCACTTTGTTTGAGATTATTTGATTGTTCCATAGCTAAAAATGTTGGAGCCAGGCAGAACAGTCTGCCCGGCACCTAATAATAGATTAAAGTAGCTTGAAGTAATGTTTCAAAGCCAGCACCACTTCAGAGATACCTTCTATTGAGGTATAGACTGGTTTATACCCCATAAGGTCGTTATCTGCTACCTTATAATCGCTTATAGACAACTTTTCAACGTCCGACCGGAATATCTGATATTCTTCATCAGAAAGTGGGTGCTTCTGAGTGCTGAGACGTTCCAGAAGCACATCTACCCAAATTGGGGCGTAAAACTTCATAGCGCCGGCTGGAGGCTCTTCTTCTGTAACCTTAGATTTCAAGATTACCAGAACCAATGGCAAGATTTCTTCCAGAGCCTGATAATCCCTGGTAGTGTTGTGATTTTCGAGCACACTGACAGCCTTCTTTACATC
>VSNE01000438.1 GCA_009774155.1 Lachnospiraceae bacterium | reverse complement strand
ATACAATATGATATAATAGGGAAAAAAAACAAAATAATTATCGGCAAGGATACTATCATAAACAAACTGACCATTCATATAAGAGGGAATAACAATATTTTGGATATAGGCAATAAATGTTTCTTTGGAGAAAATTGCTTAATATGGATGGAAGGTGATAATTGTGAAATAAAAATAGGCGACCACACCACATCCACAAGAGATAATGAATTTAATGCACAAGAATACAAATCAAAAATCACAATCGGCAACGATTGCATGATTTCAAACAATGTAACAATTAGGACTTCTGACAGTCATCCATATTTCGACATTCAATCGGGAACAAGACTCAATATCCCACAAAATATAAATATTGGAAATCATGTCTGGATTGCGCCTAATACAAAAATAATGAAAGGAGCAATAATAAAAGATGGAGCAATAATCGGATCCGACACAACCATTTCCAAAGAAATTCCCACAAACAGTCTTGCAATAGGCCGTCCTGCTAAAATAATCAGAACCAATATCAGATGGTCTAGAGAAGCCTTATTTTGACAAAATACAATAAATAGTTATGTATAAATATGATTATGTCATTGTTGGTGCCGGCCTTTTCGGAGCAACATTTGCACATCTTGCACACAAGCAGGGTAAACGATGTATTGTAATAGATAAACGCCCTCATTCCGGAGGAAATATTTATTGTGAGAATATCGAAGGGATAAACGTACATAAATATGGAGCTCATATATTCCATACCTCTGACAAAGCTGTTTGGGACTTTGTAAACTCAATAGTACCCTTTAACCGCTATACCAACAGTCCTATCGCAATGGCTCCTAACGGACAGCTCTATAATATGCCTTTTAACATGAACACATTCTATCAAATGTGGGGAGTTAAAACACCGTCGGAAGCTAAAGCAAAATTGGAGAGCCAACGTAAAGAAGCTATTGACAAAATGGCAAAAGAAGGGATAACAAAACCTCGCAATCTTGAAGAACAAGCATTAACCCTTATAGGAAAAGACATTTACGAACAATTAATTAAAGGTTACACCGAAAAGCAATGGGGTCGTAAATGCAATAAACTTCCGGCATTCATAATTCGTCGATTGCCTGTGCGAATGACATTTGACAACAATTATTTCAATGATGCATATCAAGGCATTCCAATAGGGGGATATAACAAACTTATTGACGGGCTACTGGACGGAATTGAAATTAAATTGAACACTAATTTTTTCGATAATCGTAAATATTGGGAATCAATAGCTGACAAAATTGTATTTACCGGTAAAATAGATGAATTCTATGACTATCGCTTTGGAAAGCTTGAGTATCGCACAGTAAGATTTGAAATTTCAAAATACTATACCCCTAATTTTCAGGGAAATGCAGTAATAAACTATACTTCAGCCGATATCCCATTCACACGTACAATAGAACATAAACATTTTGAAACTTTTGGAGATGCCGTCTATGACAATCCATGGACAGTTGTTTCCAAAGAATTTTCAACAGAATGGCACGAAGGAATGGAACCATTTTATCCGGTAAACGACAAGCGAAATCAAGAAACATATGAAAAGTATCATCGATTAGCCGAAAAAGAACTTAATACAATATTTGGCGGACGATTAGCAGAATATAAATATTATGACATGGCTCCGATCATAGCTCAAGTTCTCAATTATTTCCAATAATCAACATGTTAAAACCCGAATACAAAATAAAAATTCTCGTAGCTTGTCATAAATCGGATACAGCAATATATCAAAATGACATATATATGCCAATCCAAGTTGGCAAAGCCCTTCATGCGAATGTTGAACTCGGATTTCAGTGTGACAATACAGGTGACAATATATCTGAAAAAAACGACTCATATTGTGAGTTGACAGCTATATATTGGGCATGGAAAAATCTAAAGGATATAGACTATATCGGATTATGTCATTATAGACGCTATTTCGATTTTTTCAAAAAACATTATCAAAGTGCCATTCCGGTAAAAACCAACCCATTACATACATATCAACATTCAAATAAATTATTAATCGAAAAATTGGATAATGTCGATATTGCACTTGCAAAACCGATATCCAATCCTTATAATTTATTTCAAGATTATGCATCCAATCATAATGGAC
>VSNE01000437.1 GCA_009774155.1 Lachnospiraceae bacterium | reverse complement strand
ATCAAGTTGGTTGAGTATTTCCGTGAGATGGAAAACCGCGTTATTCGTGTATCCTTATCCGGCAATCTCGATAAACGGCAGTCTGAACTCCTCGACGCTTTGCCCTACGACTTCCGGACTTCGGATGCCATCGACATCGGACGGTCACTTGGGATGTCGGAGTCAACGGTAAAACGTTTCCTGAAAAACTCTGCCCTTTTCAGAAAAGAAGAACACGGACACTATACAAAAATGTCATGTGACCCTTGACATTTTCGACACTTTGACATTTTACATGAGACCCATCGAATGAGGCAAGAGAGCAAGTTTGTCAGACATCATTGGTGTATAAATCTTGCTGTGCAAGATATGCCGATTGTTCCCACAACGGCAATCCCGCCACCTCGCAGAGTTGGGTCAATCCCGCTCGAAACTCGCAGTATTTTATAAGGATGAAAATGTCATGTGACAATGAAATCAAGATATGCAATCATCAAGACATATAGTCTTTATGCATTATGACTTCCAAACATAATATCATCAGAACATCAAAGCATCAAAGCATCAGAGCATCAAAGTATCAGAGCATCAAAACATAGTAACATCATGTCATCAAATAATAAGAACATCATACTACGGCTTCGCGTGGATGAGGCGACAGCCAATGCAATCCGCGCCAAAGCCGACAGCCATTTCAACGGCAACATCAGTGCCTGTATCCGTTGCGCCACGTTGCAATATGACGGAAAGGTTACGACATCTTCAGCCGATTCAGAGATAACAGCAGTGCTGACAGCTATTCTGCGTCAGTTGAAGAAAATCGGGACGAATGTCAATCAGACGGCCCGTCAGATTAACGAGCGTATGAAGGTGTCGCCCTACGGATTGTCTGCCTCGGATATCCAACCGTTTGTATTCTTCCGCAATGACCTGTCAGCCATCTGGGAGCATCTGAACCAAATCAAAGAGCGTCTATGATAGTCAAGAAACTTGGCATGGTATCCGGTGGGGGCTTCCCCGGCGCCGGATATAATGAACGCAAGGTTGCCGAGGGTGTGGCACGGCTCATGGCGATGGAGAATGTCGATGCTGCCATGCGCCATAAGGTGGAGCTGTTGCATGAAGCCGGGTTCGACTGCGCCGGAGAGATTGAGAGATACCTCAAGGAGCGGTCGAGGACATACGGCAACACCAAGACCACGCGCTTTCAGTTCCACATCGCCGCATCGGTAAAGGGGCAGGTGATGTCCGCTGACGAGATGACCGACTTTGCCCGTCAACTCATGGCGGAAGCAGGATATGGCAGACAGCCGTATTTCGTGTACTACCACCACGACACCGACAACAACCATGTGCATATACTTTCCACACGCATACAGCCAAACGGTTTTCCGATACCCGATCATCACGACTATGCACGACTCAATGCCGCCGCAAATCGTATTCTTTCATCGGACATCAACTGCGACATTCAGCGTATGTTCTCTTACGGCTATCTCACCGAAGGACAGTTTGCCAATATAATCCGCTCACATGGATATAAATTTGAGCGCGTAGATGACAGCTATGTACTGTTTCGCGGAGGGGTCAAGGCCACGACAATCTCGTTGTCTGAGATAGGGAGGCATATTTCGCAAGGAAACGACACCCGGAAAGAACGGGCTAAACAACTCCGTGCGATTATCAGGAAATATAAGGCTGAAATTGCGGAGGGAAAAGTTCAAAATGTCGAAAATGTCAAGGGTCACAAAGGTCAGAAGAAAAAATATGTGCGCCGGAAAGCCAACCACGACATACGTAAAATCAAGGGTTCGAACGGCAAGACACTATCCCAGGAGCAACAGCGGCATATGTCGGAGTTGATGGACATTCTCAAAACCAAATTCGGCATAGACATTCATTTTCAGAAAGACCGCAATGGTGAGATCCGTGGCTACGGCATCGTTGATCATAACCGGAAGATGGCACTTGACGGCAACACGGTGATGAAGCTGTCAGAACTGATAGACTTCGCGAAGAAGCAGGAGCGCAAGGAATGCCCGCTGGATATATACCGCGATCTGTTCTCTATGGAGGTACGGAAATCCGGCATGGACGGCATAATGTCAATCCGGTTGTTCGACGGTTCAGAACATACTCGCAAGATGTCACCTCGACAATCGGCATGGTACTTCAACTCGCCCGAAAGTGAAAGAGAAGATGTAGCAATCCGGATAGCCGCCACCATGTTCTCAACCGAAATATTTGAATCCGTATTGCAGAAATATCCGGTAAGCGACATCCGTTCAAGGATAGCAAGCGTCAACATTATCAAGATGCGCGATGGTGGTAGGGCAATCCGCGTTGTATCATCTGATGGGTTCTCTGCTACATACCAGATGACCACGGAAGAATTGCGTTGCCATGCAAGACTGCAAGGTGTAGCCGCAAACAGCTATCTGCATCAACTCGCAATCATGCGCATAACCCATGAGGACGCTACCGAACTGACAAACCGCATCAAAGAGTTGACCGCCAAATCAACCGGAAGCATCACTCTCCCTCTCCGTCAATCCGACTACACTCCGGAACAAGCCAAAGCCTTCACCGCTCATCATTGCACCGTCCTCGCTCGCCTTATACCCCGCGACACCTCATCCACCCACTCCACCAACCGCGAATGGGAAATCGGCAAACAATCCCACTACGACAACATCGACAACCAACAATCCGGCTCCCAGCTCACAATGTAGTGCTACTTATTTCCGTGATACGCACTGCAAAATCGACCTCCCCACATTCGATTTCTGATTTGATATCGAATACTTTTCCTGTAAATTATAAATTTCAAAATAGGCCCGACAGAATTTATTACTTCTGCCAGGCTTATTTTGATATTGGGGATTAGTTTTTACCGAGGGATTTGAACATCTTGGAGATGCAACGCTTCTTCTGCTCCATGTTGGGGTGAACGTAGAGATTGAGGGTTGTGGAGATGTCGGAGTGGCCTAATAGGACACTGACAGTCTTGTAATCGCAGTTACTTTCGATGCAACGGGTGGCGAAGGAGTGACGCAGACCGTGAAACTTGATTGCAGGAATACCGAGTGACTCCATCAACCGCTTGTAGTAGCTGCGGTAGGTACGCGGCTCTATGGGCTTACCGTCATTGGAGATAACGTAGAATCCGCTGTTAACCACTTTCATAAGCGGTTTGATGAGCGAGAGAGCTTCCACACTCAATGGTATCTCACGGATGGAGTTGGGAGTCTTTGGGTCGTTAATCACCAGTTCGGTGTGTTTTTTCTCCCCTTCAAGGATATAGATGCGTTCGATTGTACGCTTTACCTGCAACGTGCCAGTTTGAGTATTGATGTCTTCCCAGCGCAGGGCGCATATTTCACCGATACGGAGGCCAGTGGTGAGGCATAGGTAGATTCCTAAAGCCTTAAACGAGAAGTTAGCCTTTATGTGGTCGAGGATTTTCTTGTGGTTGGCTACTGTCAATACTTCGATGTCTGCCGGGGTTGTATTGGTTGGATATTTGATGTCCCACTCTGCATGTTCCATCCACTTGTTCTTAACTCCGTGCTTCATTATCATCTTCAGCACGATGAGAATGTCTTTGATGGTCTTGACACCCAATCCGGCATTGAGTTTTTCAAGCACAAATGCCTGAACGGTTGGTTCACTCAGTTCGGTCATGTTGCCAAAATATGGCAACAGATGGTTTTCAAGCGTCAGCATATAGGCTGCGAATGTTGACCGCTTGACATACGGACGCTTTTCATCTTTCCAAGCGTCCGCGATTTCTCTGATAGTCAGATGCGTCATAATTTTTATATTATTGGTAATTCTGATAATTAGAGAAATAATATAGCCAATGTTCCACCTTTGCGCTTCCCCGGCTTCACCGACAAGTGGAAGGAGTCAACTATAGGTAACGTAGTTAAAATTGG
>VSNE01000436.1 GCA_009774155.1 Lachnospiraceae bacterium | reverse complement strand
ATCCTCCTGGAGATTATACATGAGTATGAAGTCGATATAGTAAAGGCACATATAGGTCACGAACCCCCACAGTGTCAGGGAGAGGAACTTCGACATCCACTGGCTCCACGCCGAGTTCCAAGGCGGGGCCAGCGACAGGGCGAACATTATCGGGCAGAAAACTATCATTATCGCTATGAATATCCTCTGCGCCACGAGTATGCCGTAATAGGACATCTGGAAGATCAGCTCCCCGACAAAGCGTATCACGTCGTTAATCCATTCGCTTACCTTTGTTTCGGCGGCCACCGCCGCGCGCTGGGCGTAGTTGTTGATTGTTGTTCCGAGATTCTCCACATTGTATATCAGCTTGTCCCACCAGTTGGCGTCCTCGCCGATTTCGGCTATCTGCTTGGCGGTTGATATGGAATCCTGTACGGCACGCAGCCTTTCAAGGTATTCGCCCTGCTTCTGCGCCACTTTCAGCTCCAGGGCCGCCACTTCCCTGTTTTTCGCCATAGCCATAGCCTTTGTGGTGGATTCCAAAGACTTGCCCGGCACCTGCAAGGCAGAGCATATCCATGAGGAAGAGGATATGCACATGGAAATGCCTATTATCCTGAGCAGCTTCATCACGTCCATGCCGCGCCGTCCGAGCATCATCATCCAGCACTCGTATGAGCCGACGCACAGCGCGAGAAGCAGGCCGAGGACACGGGCGAAGCCGATGGTGTTGCCGAGAATAGCCACATTCGGAAAAGCCTCCATCGCCACAAGAAGCCTGTCAAGGCTCTCGTCGATGGCCGGAAGCCCCATCGTGCATAATATTGAAAGTAAAGTCATAATTTTGTATTTATCGGATTATTGTTTCATCGTCATTATCATTTCCGGCCATCAGTAATGTGTTGCAGCCACCGCCGCAAGCCTCGCCGTGCGGCTCACAAGCTCGCCCATAGCGGTCTTTGCCTCTTCGTATGCCTGCTGACGCTTCGCGTTCTCCAATCCATATCCCACACCCTGTTTGTGGATATAGGCTATGTTGGCGCATATCACCTCGTTCTGCCTCGAAAGCTCGTCAACCTGGTACTTCATCTTGCCCTTGCTCTTGTTTAGACAATAGAGCAATCCGTCGGCGATGCAGTCCTGCATACGGCTGAACTCGTCCTTGTAGATCGCATAGGTGACATCTACCGCGCGGTCGGCCTCGCGTGCCAGCTCCTCCTTGTAGAGAGATTCGACATGGGCGCGTTCCTTCTCGACCTTGGCGAGCTTCTGCCGCTGGGTTTCCTCGGCCGTGACGCGCACGGGCATTATACGCTTGACATTGGATTTCTCCTCCTTGAACCTCACCCGGTAGCCGGATTTGAAGCCGGCCCATTTCCAGTACATCTCCGCTCCGGAATAATTCTTGTGCAGGAAATAATAGTACCAGTCGGGGGCGAACCACCACGGGCCGTTCTCCATCGAGAGCCATTGCTTCTCCTTCTGGTCGTCGTGTATTTTCTTTGTCTTGGCCGGACACGCCGCAGGTGCCACGGCTATCAGGGCGGCCACCGCCGCCAGTGTGAAAATTCTGAATCTCATATATGCGTTGTTGTTAAAGTGGCGTTCATTTGTTCCATCTGCCGATTACCGCCGACACGATCTCGTCCTTGACATCCGAGGTCAGTATCTCCCAGATGTAGTCGGGCTTCCAGCCGCAGTCGGTCACAAGGTAGCAGTAGAGGTTGGCGTTGTCGATAATGCGCCGGGCGTTCTCTATGGTGTCCTTCAGCGACATCACGAGGTTCAGCTTCTCGTCCATCGAGGCTTTCATAAGGTTTATGCCGGAGGCGGCAACCGTGGCATACAGCTTTTGGGCGTGCTTTATCTCCCTCGCTATCGCCACGTTTGCCTCCGCATAGTACCATGCAACAAAAGGCTTCTTCGACACATATTTGTATGTGTTGGCCGTGAAGTCCTTGTATTCCTTGGTAAGAAGATAGAGGGAGCTTGCGGTGGACGATATTGCGGCGGCAAGCACGACGTATGAGTATGCGTTGTTGAGCCTCGTGTCGAGCGTCGAGCGAACATCGTTGAACTTCTCCGCTCCCTTTGTGACAAGTGACTGCTCGCCGAAGCTGGTGGCTATACGGGCGAGGGCCTGATCCTCGTCCTTCTTCACCGCCTTGTGGAGTGCCATAAGGGCCTCGAATGTCGGGAGGTCTTTGGGGAAGTCGAAGGCGAGTGACTTAAAGGGAAGAAGCATTGCAATCAGTATAATGACCGGGAACTTTTGCGCTGTCATATAATCACTGTTTAATTATATTAAGCCCGTTCCAGTTGAGAATGAGCATACCGACCTGATTCTGCATCACCTTCATGTTGGCCCAGCCCTCCGGGTCTATCGCGAAAAGAAGGTCATCCTTTGTGGCATATTGCGCCATCGCCATCATAGCCTGCACCTTGTAGCGAATCTCCAGGAGGTCGGTATATATCTTGTTGGCGACCGTCAGCCTGTCGTAGCGGTCGAGGAAGTTGTAGCCGTCGGACTTGGTTTCGGCGGTGGCCGCTCCTTTGAGCGGGTTCCTCACCTTGCCGTTGTTGACTATGTTGATGAAATCGGCCACAAGCTGCTGCGTCTGTGCCGTGAGGTTGCCGAGTTCGTTAAGGCACAGGGCCTTATTCGCGAAATCGGCCTTTCCTACGGTCTTTACCAATTCCGGCACACTCCTGACAATATCGAAGGCGCACAGCCCTATCTCCACATAATATTTGCTCTCGGTGCCGAAGCCGGATATGTTCTCCATCGTCACCTTGTAAAGCTCGGTGATTGTCGCCATGCTCACAGTGTACTGCTCCAGCTTGTTCTGCTTGGATGATATGGAGTCGAGCCTCTTGTTGTGCTGATCCTCTATCGCCTTTTGCGTCGCGAGGTTGGTCGTCACCGCCTTCAGGCAGTAGGGGTCAATCACCACTTTCCATGCCGAGGCGGAATGAACGGCCAACAATATAGCCGTCGTAGCCAATAGATTGCGCATAAGGCATTGTGAATTTCCGTTTGTCATTGATTTTCCCATAGCGTCATTACTTTTTGATGTTGGTTGACTTTCCGGGCGAAATCGAGGTATTTCGCGATTCCGGTTTTCTTGCGGTCTATCTCGATACGGGTGATTGCCTCCTGCATGGTGCCGTAGTGGGCGAGATAGATTTTCAAGGCCTCTTTTTCGGATCGCTCTGTCGTATAGGCCCAGTAACATTCCGGCGGCTCCTCGACACCGAACACGTCCGAGTTCTGGCCCCGGCATATCCACACCTCCTTGAAGTAGTTGCGACCCTCCTTGTTGTTGAGGGCGTTGATGGTGAATATCTGCTGCTTCTGTATGGGGGTCAGTCCGAGAATGGCCGCTATGTCGTCGTATCTGTCCTTGAACTTGGACTGGTCAAGCAGTATCTTCACGTCGGAATTGTTGATAATTGCCTCCTTGACAATCGGGGAGTCTATCACATCGTTAAGCTCCTGAGTGACAACCCCGGCGATGCCGTGAAATTTCCTGACGGTCTTGTAGAGAAACTTGATATACTCGGCCATTGTGGGTGAGGCTATTGCTTTCCACGCCTCTTCGATTATAAGAGCCTTGCGCCCTTTCTTGATACGCATTTTCTGGAGAAACACGTCCATTATTATGAGCACCACGATAGGGAAAAGAACGGGGTCATCCTTAATCTTGTCGATTTCAAAGACTATGAAACGCTCGTCGAAAAGGTTTGCGTCTATGTCGGAGTTAAGCGTCATCTCCAGCTCGCCGCCACGGTAGAACTGCTTGAGTATCGCCGCGAAGTCGCGTATGTCGAAATGTATCTTTTCAAGAGAGGTTATCTGCGGTATGCGTTCAAGGGCGAACTCGTAATAGGAGTTGAACGACAGGCTTCTGACTTTAAGCCTGCGTTTCTGTTCCTCGATATGGTCGATCTGTTTGTCAATCTTCACAAGCATTGATGCCTCATAGAGTTCCTTCTTGTAAACCTCTATCTTGTTGGCCGCCTTTTCTTTCTCTGCCGGGGTAGATGCCCTGTCAAGCACCACGGCGCGGAAGGCGCGGCACTGGCGTATCAGTTTCAGCCTCCGTTCCTCCGAGGGAAGCACGAGGGCCTTGTTCTCTATCTGGGCCGGAGGTTCCGGACTGCTTATCTGTTCCTCTATGTCGTCCATCTTTTCGGCGTACCTGTCGTAGTCGTTCTCCATTTTGGCAGCTACAAGGAGCTTCTGCCTCAGGCCGTCGCGCTCATCGGGAGTGAATGAATCGAATGGGTGGAAGTAAGCCTCGTAATATTCCACGATGGTCTGGTTGACAAGCATATCCTCAATTTTAGACGGGGCTTCGCTACCCTTGAAAATCAGGAATATAAGCGATTTGAGAAAGTTCTTCTTCTC
>VSNE01000435.1 GCA_009774155.1 Lachnospiraceae bacterium | reverse complement strand
CTGCGTAAAGGGGCCTCCACCCCTCCCCTGTTCGGGGAAGTGGGGTTCGTAAATTACCTGGAAGGGGAGCTGGACCCAAAAGAGGTGCTGACGATGCCCATTGAAGCCGTGGCCATCCAGTCCAACGCAGAAAACGCGGCCGCGGGACTGAAGGCCGTGTACCAGGCATATCTGGCGCAGGAAACGGCAGACGGAAAGGAGTAAAGGAATGAATAGACGTATCAGGAAGCGGATACTGGCCGTTCTTCTGGCGGCCGCTCTGGCGGCCGGAAACAGCGCCCCGGCGGCACTGGAAGCCCTGGCGGCCGGAAACGCGGAAGAAAAGCTGGTGACAGAAGAGCTTACCCGGTATCCAGTGGTATCGGAAGGGGAGGACAAAGAGCTGCCGGAGCCTCCCGGCATGCGCTATGAAGAGGATTTGGAAAGCCTGTCCGAACCGGAAGAGTCCGGAAGCGAAATGCCGGAGGATACAGAGGAAGAGCTTCCCGCCCCGGAAGAGGAAAATAAGGAGGAAGCGCCGCCTGCCCCGGAGGAAGAAAGCAGGGAAGAGGAGGCTTCTGCTCCGGAAGAAACGGAAACGCCCTCTGAAGAAGAAAAACCGGAAGAATCCGAAAACGAGGAAGCGATTTCTCAGATTCCGGAGGAGTCCGAAGAAGAGCAGCCGGAACCGGAAGAATCCGGAAGCGGGGAAGAGACTTCGCAGGCCCCGGAGGAATCCGGAGAGGAACAGCAGGAGCCGGAAACGGACGGGGAACGGGAGCAGATTCTTCAGGAGGAAGGCAGCGCTCCCTTGGAACAGACGGATATCCTGCTCGATGCAGAGGAGATAATGGAAGAGGGAACCAGTGAGGAGGAGGCTCCTTATCTGCTGGAAAGGCTGGCTATGGAGGAGGAAGATATTCCGCAGTATTATGCCAATCTGGAGAGCGGCACGTCCGTGGTCGGAAAGTCCGGATGGACCTATAGTCCTGAAAATGAAAATTTCTTGGCGACCCATATGGGCATCCACTTCCGGGAGGGCATCAGCCGCTTTGAGCCGTTTGTAGACGACGGGGCGGATGTGACGACGGTCATTGTCCGCGATGAAGGAGAGGATCATGACTGGTACCAGATGCATCCGAATAACAACCAGTCAAAAGGAAAATACGGCGCAATTTATAAGAATGTAGCTTATGACGGCATCTACTGGTATGACTTAAAATGCACGGTTTCCGGCTACACGACTTCTGTGGAGGCCACGGACGGCAGTGTGACCGTGCGTCCCGCAACAACATTTGCGATGGATTGGATCAGCTTCAAGACCAATATGGTCAACATGCAGAGCTGCATCCGGCTTGACCTTCTGCGCTCGGATACCGGAGCCAGAGCAAGCAAGAACATCCGCTTCCAGCTCCGGGACATTGATATGCGCCAAAGGTTCGGCCTTGCCCTTGTGGACGGAAAGATTGATAAAAAGTATTATTTCAGTCATGAGTCTATCGTGTATGTGGACAGGGAAAACGCTTTTGGAAAAGATTTTGAAATATACATCGGGCAGGGCGGTCAGCATTTTAAGACTTACGACCCATTGACCCGCGTATGCTTTGAAGCCAGCAACTGCGGCAGCTTTTATCTTCTGTTCGGTCCTCTGGATAAAGACAACAATTACCCGAAAGCGTATTATAAAGCAATCGAAAAAGGCGGGGCGGACGGAAAGAGAAGTATTACCTATGATGGGGAAAGCCATTATGTGGCCAATGATATGCTGGATCTGATCCAGGTGGACAATCCAATCAGCCCGATGCCTCTGCCGGAAAAATATGTGTCCAGGACAGGCCAGACAGGATCATTGCTCAGCGACACAGACTGGACGAAAGGCTCCATTGCCCTTAATTCCGCCACGGACGAGTTCTATTATATGATCCGACAGGATGTACCCTGGCAGTCGGATGCAAACCGTTATTCTGCCTTTTCCGTCACCGATACCCTTCCAGCGGGCGTGGACTATGTAAGCTTTGTGGGCGTCACCTCGGGCTTTCGGGGGGAGTTCTCCGGAAGGTTCAATGTGAGCGTGGCCAATCAGGGCGCGGGAGGAACGAGTGAAAAGCTGACCATTACGGCCAAGGACCCGGGAAATGCCAATTTTGCCGGAAACATGTATGACTTTGTGTTTAAGGTCCGGATGGACCCGGCAGAAATGACGCCAACCTATAACGGAAACGGCGCGTCGTACCAGGTTACGAACAAAGCGGATGTAATGTATAAACTCAATAATAAAACAACAACGCAGAATACCAATTCTGTCACTACCACTGCGGCGGTAACGAAACCAACTCCTGCAGCTCCGGTAAAAGGAATAGGCGGTGATGCCTCCAGAACCTCTTATACGGCGGCGAAAAGGACGGAAAAGATTACCTACAGCATCTTCCAGGCCGTTCCTGCTTATGTTCATGCATTCGATGCAGACGCTTCGATCACTATGACGGATGTGCTGGAGCCCTGTTGGAAATATGAGGGCGCAAAGGTATATCTGGACGGCACGCAGCTTTCCTCCGGGTGGACAGCTTCCGCAAACGGCCGGACTGTAACAGTGTCAGGCGCAAACCTGCCGGATTATTCCGGAAAGACACTGAGGTTTGATATCACGGTGTCTCTGGATCAGAAATATGACATGAGCGCGTACCGGAGCGTCAGCGGCGGGGCGGTTATCGACACCATTCCGAACAAAGCCAGGGTAAAGTTTTCTTATCCGAAAGCGTCCTCCAATACGGCAGAGAAGGAGACGAACACGGTCCAGGTTATATTCCGTGAGAATGCCGTAAACCTGGCCGTAAAAAAGACAAACGCAGATACCGGGGAAAATATCCCGGATGCGGAGTTTACGGTCTACGAATGGGACGGAAGCGGATACAATATCAGCCGGGGCAGGATGTCCTACGATGCGTCCGGGAAGACATACCGGATGGAGCAGCTTATCCGCAATGTATCCAATGCAGGGAAGTTCAAAGTGGCAGAAACAGCCACTCCGGCCGGATACACAGGCTCCTGGTCCCAGGAGCTTGTGATTGAAGATTCGGAAGCCGGGGAGACTAAGAAGCTTACCTTAAGCGCCGTAAACTCCACTCCCAGAGGGACGATTACGATCTATAAGAAAAATGAGATCGGAGGCTCTTTACCGGGCGGGGTCTTTGAAATCAGGGCAAAGGGAGATATCACCTCCCCGGAAGGAAAGGTGCTGGTGAAGGCAGGAACCGTTGCGGATACCGTAACGACCGGAGCGGACGGCAAAGCAGTCAGCCGGGAGCTTTATCTTGGCACCTATACGGTGACGGAAACCAAGGCTCCGGCAGGGTATGAAATATCTGAGAATCCAAAGGATGTGACCTTATCCTATCAGGATAAAAATACGGAAAGGGTCAGTCAGGAGCTGACATTCACGGACAGGCTGGCTTCCGTGCATCTGAGGCTCACAAAAGAGATCGATAGGGCGGATATCGTATTTGCACAGGGAAATCCGGCTTTTACCTTTAAAGTAGAGGGGACGGACCTGTACGGACGTACCCATACCTACTATGAAACCGTGGAATTTACAAAGGGCAATACCGGAAGTGG
>VSNE01000434.1 GCA_009774155.1 Lachnospiraceae bacterium | reverse complement strand
GATTTTCGACCGCTATTTTTTCACAATCGCAAAAAGTATTTTGCAGAAAAATTCTATGCCTTCTCGCTGTCTGCCAGCTTTCCGTATCTTTGCAACGTGCATTGCACCGCTACCCGCAACATGAGCTCAAGGCGGAAACGAAATAATCAGATCCCATTTTTTATCTATAAAATGAGAAACGCCATCCATTGTATGAAACGAACATTTCCCGTTTAAAAGCGGAACTACATCTTGTTGTATGTGTCATTCAGGGCGCCCGCCGGAAGGATCCAGTATATCGCATGAATAGGCTTCGTGCCCTAATTTGCGAAGTTCCGTTGTAACGCGCTGGCTTTCCTCGCAGGCAACAAGAATATTCATGTTTAATCACCCCCTTTTATTCGTTTTTGTTTTCCTGTATTCAGTTGTCAATGTGCGCGTATTTCCAGCATATAACCGCCGCTTGCAGACGGTTGTTCCGGTTATATGTTTACAACCGTTGTCAGGTTGTTTGTGCCGCCTGTTCGGGCTGTTTCTCCTGAAGCTGCAGCCCTATCACAATACCTTTAATTAAGGCCATTTTGTCAGGCGCAAGCCCGGTTACAATGCGGATAAACTCTTTGTCCTCTTTACGGACGTTAGTAATATTCGCTTCGCCGCTCATGCTTTCAACCCCTTTCCGTTGGTTTATCAACCTTTTAATTTGGTTGTTGTACCAATTATATCAATTTGTATTTGGTATGTCATCCACTTTTTCAAAAATTATTTTGTGTATTTGGTTGACGAACCAACAAAATAGTGATATGATTGTTTTAACGATTAAGAAAGGGGGAATCGGCATTGAATGAAAGACTTCGGTTTTTACGTGAAAAAATCGGAATTTCAAGAGCGGCATTCGGTCAGAAGATAGGAGTAAGCGGAGATGTTATAAACAATTTAGAACGCGGACGTGTTGAAATTAAAGAACCTATTTTAAAATTGATATGTTCTGAATTTTCTGTCAATGAGGAATGGATCCGAAATGGATCCGGTGATATGTTTATAAAAACATCACTATCCACGATGGAAAAACTAAAAGAAGAATTTCATCTTGACGATTTTACTTGTAGCTTTGTATATGAATATTTAAAGCTGGATGAAGAAAAGCGGAACGCGGTTCAGGAATTCTTTTACAACGTATTAAACGGAATGGACGCCGTTAATCGTCAGGAGCCGGAATCATCAGTACATAAAATGACGGTTGAAGAAGCCGAAGCGGAATATATAAAAAAGATCTCCAGGAGTGTACAGAAAGAGGAATCTACTGCTTTGAATATTACGCCAGACACCCGGAAATTATCGAACGAATAAAGGAAAGGAGAAACCGCCGGCGATTCCGGTGATAATAAACGAAAAGGAGGGTTTGTATGAACGAAAAAGCTTTAAAAAAATGGAAGTCTACATGGGATTCATCTATTCATGAATCAGATTTTGCCGCTAAGCGGATAAAATCTGCAAAATCCGCAAAACTTACCCCTGTGAAAATTGATCCTACTGATTGTTACGGATATTTTCAGGGAACCCACGGAAGATATGAAACTTTTTTAGATTATTGTCCGTGCGGTGATTTTCACCGAAGCAAACTTCCTTGTAAGCATATTTATAGACTCGCTATTGAACTAGGGTTGATGAACGAAGAAGTAAAAAATGACAAAAATGCTATCGCAACACCTAAAAATGAACGCATTTGCTTAGATCATGTTATAGATATTGTTGAAAATCTGTCAGCGGACGCTCAACGCGAATTACTTACAATAGCAAGTAATATCAGATCTACAAGCCCGACTTATCTAACCGAGAAAAATACATATATTTCAGAATTGATAAAATGTGGAATTTTTGTTGAATCTGAACCAAATAAGTATAAAATCAAATTCGGAAATAAAGCGGATATTCTGGAATTGTTGGAAAGTGAAAATATTCAATATGATAAAAAATCTAAAAAAAGTGTATTAGAGGAACTTTGTATAAAATATATACCTGAAAAGGCGATCAAAAAGTTTGGTGCAATGATTTATGTCAATATTCCGACAACGTATAGTTCCAAAAAGATACACTACTATTTGCATAGGAAATATGACAGCGAACTATTCTATGATGAAAATATGAATTTTAAAGAAATACCGCTTTTGGAAACGAAACTTCCGGATGATGATGTTACTAATCAATTAGTAAAACGTGGTTATTATAAGCAAAAGTAATTTACAATTAAATAAAAAGAAGGCCGCGTCTGCAAACGTGACCTTCTCTAGTACCAGACGAACCGAAATTTGACGGCCCATGCTGGAAACACGCATATATATTATAGCATGTGAAGCCGTTCAAATCAATAGGGCTTCTTTTTTGGTTTGTGTCAAGTAATCGTTGGCAACTTTCCACTTTATTTTTCTCTATGAA
>VSNE01000433.1 GCA_009774155.1 Lachnospiraceae bacterium | reverse complement strand
GATTCACTTATCCACAAGATATATTTATTTGACGGGAAAGGGGAAATTGGGCAGATGGAAATTTGACGGTCTATACTGAAGGTAGCGCAGCGACAGGTCTGTCAGCCCCAGCCCGTACTTCATATATTTTTTCAGAAGCTGCCGGTTCCTGTCGTGGGTGACATCCACAAAGGACAGGCTGACTACTGGGTTGCTTGGATCAATCCGTTCCGGCTGCAGGGACAGCCTCTCCAGGTACCAGACATTCGCATCCCAGTGGATGTCCTTCGCCTGCAGGAACAGAACCTTTTTGCACCGGTCCAGGATCCCAGCCTCTTGGGACCGTCCTGCTTCCACTGCCTGTTCCCGGTATTTTCGGATCTGGTCAAAGGCCATCCGCTCGATATCCTCTACCTGTTCCTCCACGCAGAACCGGTAGAATCTCCACAGTCCTTTCAGATGCTCCCGTAGAAGTTTTCCGTTTTCATCCTCCCGCAGAAAATAATTCAGGGCATCGAATATCTGCCGTTTCATCTTCCCCGACGCTTCCTTTGAAAAATCCCATACCCATTCCGGTCGTTCCGGACAGGTGTCAAGCCGTTCCACCAGCTCCTGGGCCGGATGGTATGGCAGGAACAGAAGCCTGTCCTCATATGGGTACTTCGGAGGGATCCGGTTGATCTGTGCTCGTGCCTGTTTCCTCATGTCGTACTGTTTGATATGGTCAAGTATTTCAGATAAAAGGTATGGTATTTTGGCCTTGCCAGTGTGGGGAGTTCTTCGGCAAAGACCAGCCGCCATTCATAGTCCAGTTCCCCGATGCTCCAGATCCCATGTCTTTCCATGAATCTCTGGAGTTTGCGCCGGTAAACGCTGCCGGTTCCTGTGTACTCTTCGATCTCCTTCCGTAGCTGCTCTTTTTTCTCTTCTGTCTTTCCGCTTTTCTTCTTTGTTTCCTCATGCGGCCCTGTCTGCTTTAACTGATATGCGGGCATCCTGTCACCTCCGTCTACAACAACTCACGGATCCCATAGTCATCGGAGTGTTTCTCATAAAATTCCCTGCTCGCCTCCATAATCCGGTCGTCCAGGAGGCCCAGGTACCTGACTGTGGTATCCAGATGCTTATGCCCCAGCGCCTGGCTAATCATCTCCAGGGGCCACCCGTCCTTCCAACGGATGACAGAGAAGTACCGCCGCAGCATATGGGGCGTTATCTGTATCTGGGTCTTTTTCTCCATCCGTCCAAGCATGTCGTAGACGCTTCCGACTTTCAACGGCTGTCCGGCTGTCTCTCCGGCGATATTGATGAACAGGAAGTCCTGGCGCTGCAGGAGCTTCCGATATTCCGCCAGATAGTGGAGCAGGAAGTCGAAGGTGTCATCGCTGATGCGGCTCCTCCGGTACTCGGCGTTCTTCGCCCTGGCGTTATTCTCATTATCATCCCGGAACCACACCCGGATGGTATGGTTCTGATAATCAATGTCCCTGGTATAGCTGACCCCCAGGATCTCCCCGATCCGGAACCCGGTCTCCGCGATCAGGAGGAGCAGAAGCCTGTCCCGGTTGTTTGTGCAGGCTTTCAGGATCGTCACGATCTCATCCTGCTCCGCCGCACGGACGTTTCTTTCTTCCGCTTTCAGATAGCCGTTAAAGGACTTTGCCCTCATGACCCGCTTTACACCGACCGCGTTGGCTACCGTGATCTGCCCGTAAGACAGAACCCGCAGGCTCCCAAACTGAGGATCTTCCGCCTCCATAAAAAGATAGAACCTGAACACGTCTTTGAGATACGCATTACAGGTTCCATTCCTGGGGTTTTTTATGTCATTTTCAGTTTTATGCCGGCCTGTCTTGATCCAGTAGAGGAACCGCACAAAGTGTTCATGCTGCTCGTCATAGGCCAGCTGGCAGACCTGGAAAAATTCCATCTGCTTTTCCGAGAGGTATTCCAGGTAATAGCACAGGGCGAAGGCCGCCCGTTTTACTGTGTTTGGTGAACGGTTGGATTTGACCTTATGCACAAGGTACCGGGAGGGGAGAAGTTCCATTTCCATGGTCTCGCAGTCCTGGATATAAAAATACCGGACCGCCGCTTCTGTGACCGTTTCAACTGAATATCGTTTCAACTGCTCTCCTCCTTTTTCCTGCGCTATACACAGTATACCGTGTTGTCCCCATGATAGCTATCACTACTGCCACTCAATACCCAACAAACTTTTTCCTCTTACATGCAGCAATACTGACAAAAGCCGCCGATTCTTTTCCGCTCATAAATGCATCCGTTTTCAGTCTCATTTCTCATTGGATATTGGACCTATGTCAATACTTTGGACAAAAAAAGTTGAAAAATTATGCAGTTTTTTCGAGTTCCTCATCCTCCTTTT
>VSNE01000432.1 GCA_009774155.1 Lachnospiraceae bacterium | reverse complement strand
CACACGATCCTGTTCGGGCACAACATGCGGTCCGGCCAGAGGTTCGGGGAGCTGTCGGAGTATGCAGACAGGGAGTTTGCAGAGGAAAATCCGGATGTCTGGATCTTCCTGCCGGGAGAAACCCTGCGCTGTACGGTTTACAGCGCCTATGCCTGCCCGGTGGATGACCTGACCTATACAATCGGGTATCAGACCGGGGAGGAGGCTTACAGGGATTTGCTCTGCCATACCGTGAAATCCTCCCAAATCCGAATGGAGGATCTCCCGTCCGGCATGGATCGTATCATTACCCTTTCTACCTGCACGGACTCCGGGGATAAGGGCCGGAGGTTTGTTGTGAACTGTTTTGCGGCAGAAAAGCGGAAGCTTTCAGGAAAGGAGGGGATGCAGAACCGGAAGAAAATAAGAAAAAATATATGCAGATAAAAAGAAAGGAGAAGGAAGCATGACAGGAAAGCATCTGATACCGCTTATCGCGGCGGCGCTTACCCTGACGGCAGGGCTTGGCACGACCTGTGCGTACCTGACCGCCCGGGACAGTGTGGAAAACACCTTTGACGTATCGGAGGTGGACATTACGGTGGAGGAAGGCTTTGAGCCGACGCCGCCGGAACCGGGAAAGGCGATTAAAAAGGCCCCGAAAATCCGAAGCGGCTCGGACACGGACTGCTATGTCCGGATGCGTTATGAATTTACCAGCAGCGACGCGGAAAAGCTGTGCGAGCCTGTAAAGGCCAACCCGGGCTGGACGAAGAAAAGCGACGGGTACTACTACTGGAACGGTATCGTGAAGCCGGGAGAGGAAACCGGGACGCTGTTTGACCGGATTCAGATCAAATCCGGGATTGCCAAAGAGGAGATCATCCCCTTTGACATCCTGGTCTATGCGGAGGCCGTGCAGGCGAAGGGCCAGAGCCCGGAGTCCGCCTGGGCCTGCGTGGATTAACGGGAGGAAGGAATGAAGAAAAGAGAAAAAAAGATACTGGCCCTCCTGGCGGCGCTGCTGTGCGTCGGAGCGGCGGGGACGGGAAGCACGCTGGCGTTTTTTACGGACAGCGAATCGTTCACCAACGAGCTTTACTTTGCGGGTGAGGACGGCCTGGACGCAGTTTTAGAGGAACCTTCCTGGGAGGAAGAAAAAGGCCTGCTGGTTCTGCCCGGGGAGACGATACCAAAGGACCCTCAGATTACAAATACCTCAGAGCTGGATATGGACTGCCTGGCGGCGATCCGGGTGGAGTTTGTGTATGGAAAGGACTGCCCGGACCGGGCCAAAATCGGACAGGCCCTCTCGGATGCGGACATGGCATATGTGCATGACGTATACCGGATCGACTGGAACGCGGATATTTCCGGGGACTGGGCGCGGTTTGACGGGGAATCGGAAAGGAATCAGACCCAGAGATTTTATTATAAGGCCGTCCTTAAGAGGAATCTTCCGGAAAAAGGAGACGCTACCGTTCCTCTGTTTACCCGCCTGGAAATCCCGAAGGAGGTAAATAACAGACGTTATTCCCATATCCAGGATATGGGGGGATTTGATATCCGGATATCGGGTACGGTGATCCAGCAGATGAACGGGGAGAGCATCCACGGGCTGGACTCTGCAAAGGATGCCTACCGCGCCGGGCTGTTTACATTTTCAGGAGAATGACTATAAAGAAAAAAGGAGAAAAGAATGGACAGAAAAAATTTAAAAAAGTATATGGCGGCCGCTGCGGCCATTGCCTGTGCCGCGGCAGTCGGAATCGGGACAACCATGGCGTATATGACCGAAAAGGACGAGGTGACGAATGTATTTACGGTAGGAGATCTGGATGTGGGATTAAAGGAGCCGGAATGGGACCCGGAGGACGGGGACGGAATCAACATGTACCCTGGATATACGGTTTATAAAAATCCCACGGTAAAGAATATCACCAGCGACCGGAACGGGGAGGAGCCCTGCTATGCCAGGATGTTAATCCATATCCAGGATGAGGACGGGAACCTGATCGAAGATCCGGAGGCCATTGAACTGGTGAAGGAGACGATCCGGTTTGACAGCTCCTATACCGGGAATTACGAAGAGAAGGGCGCCGGCTCTGTGCTGACGCAGGGCCGGGTGCCGGGCTACGCCCTGGAGGAATTAAAGGATATCCCGATGGTGAACCCGGACTTTACGCTGGATAAGGCCCGGTCGGAGCCGAATGTGCTGGTTTATAACTACATGGGAAAGGACGGCGCGGGCATCCTGAAGATTGGGGAGGAAGCGGCGCTGTTCACCCATATCGTGATCCCGACCGACTGGAACCAGACCCATTTTGAAAAGGTCGGGGATTTTCAGCTTTCAGTCACGCTGGA
>VSNE01000431.1 GCA_009774155.1 Lachnospiraceae bacterium | reverse complement strand
AAGCCGGACGCAGTGGCATCCTGCGGTTTTGATAATAAGAAGCCATCACCATCCGGATTTGGGTTTGCGGCGCATGGCCGATTTCATCTCGGCAAGAATCTCGCCTGAGGATTTGGTGCCATCGCAGGCGTGTTGTTCCTGCCATGCGATAAGTTCCGAGGGGCGGAACTCCAGCATCTTACCTACTTTGTAGTGCGGCAGGATGCCATCACGCACCATGTGGTACACTGTCGATTTCTTACGGCGGAGGATTCTGCAAGCCTCGTCAATGCCTACAAGACGGTTGTCAGGCTCGGACGGTTTCATGCCGATAGCCTCTTTCACGAGAGATTTCAGCCCCTCGATTTCTTTGATCAGACTGCATACCAGATGTGGAAGCGAGTCAAATGACGGATTTGTCTTTTCCATATTTTGTGTTTTAGAATTTGTCGCAAAATTATGGGTATCGGCAATGGTGAGCCGGTGAAGTGAACGGTTATTTTGCTGATTGGTAGAGTTTCACCGATATTTAACAGATGCCGAGTTTCTTGGCAAGCGGATAAGGTGGCAGAGGCAGACGCGGCTCAACTTTAGGGAGAGTGAAAGCACCCTCATCCGAAGACAGTTTTTTGGCAATGGTGCTTATCTCGACATCCGCGAGTTGCCACGGAAATTGCGATTTCAGAAACTCGGCTATCATGGTATTGGATACTTTTAGCCGTTTGGCGATATTCCACCCGAAATGATACACGTCATGTGTGCGGAATTTTGAGATACGGCGATTTACTGCGGTTTGCGTTGTCGGCTCTCCAAGAATAAAGGCTTTCAGATTATTGTCAAGAGACATCAGTTCCTCGTTAGTCAATACTCCGGCAAAAGTCCCTAAGGTATATGCTATCACTTCCTGTGCTTTTGGAGTGTCGAGCGGTGATACTTCTTCGGCAAAAGTAATCGCCATTTCCTCTGATTGTTCTACAGCTTTATCCTTTCTGCGCTTGAATGATATAACACCTAATGGCTCTCTAACAAGAGGAATAATGAAGAATCGTATGCCATATTCTACGGAAAGATAGCATAGCGTGAACATAAGAAAAGTGGTGAGCGAGGAACTGACCGATGCTGATAGAGTTGCATTGCCAGAAGCGAAGCCAACGGAAATAGCCTTAGCAGCGATGCAGACAAGGGCTATTGTGCGGATTGAATTCAAATGTGTATTCATGCGGATAAAATCTATTGTTTTATCCTGCAAAAGTATAGTGTGCCGATTGCTAAATTCGAAATTTTAGACACAATTATTATCCTGTTATGTCCTTTTTTAACAACCGTTTTGCTAACATGAACTAAAATGGAATAATTTGGAAACCAATGGCTTATTATTGAACAACCGTGTCACCGGATAGAAGTCACAGGATGTGAAAATAGCAACCGTGGCCCGGACAGAACCACGGTTGATGTTGATGAATTTATGTCAGTTTTATGCGGCCAACCGTGTCGCGTTTGGTGGAGTCAACTAATCGGGCGTAAATTTGCGTCGTGGTCACGTTGGCATGATCGAGCATCTTGCTTACCGTGTATATGTCTGTTCCGGCGGCGAGCTGTAGGGTGGCGAATGTATCGCGGAAACGGTGGAATGTTATCCGTTTAGTGATGCCTGCGGCTTTCAGCCATTTCTTCAACGGCTCTTGCGTCATAGAGCGGTTGAATCCTTTGAATACAATTCCTTTGTCCCGCTCACCGCACAATGCCAGCATCTCCGGACTGAGAGGGTGGATAGATTCTTTCTGCGTCTTTTGAATACGGATGAACATAGCCATCTCGCCGTCGGCATCAGGGCGTATGTCCTCCCACCGCAATTTGATTATGTCGCTTATTCGCAGTCCCGTCAGGATAGAGAACAACGAGGCCGCTTTCAGTATCTGCTTCTCGCACGGTGTGGCGGCAAGCAATTTCACTTCATCAGCCGTAAGAAAATTTTTCTTGACCTCTTCGTATTCAATATCCTCTATGAAGTCGTTTAGATTCTCTTTAATCAACCGTTCCTTGTACGCCTCTTTCAGCAAAGCGCGGAATGTTGACCAGTATCCTGCGGCTGAATTGCGTGTGATGGTCAGCTTAGGGTGGCGGAGCTGTTTGGCGGTAAGCAGATACTCCCGGAATTTGCTGCATAACTCTATGGTGATATCACCGAATGAGCATTTACCGTTGACGAATCTCTCGAAATGGCGATAGACAATGACCCACTTGTCATAATGCTTCTTCGCTTTCTCCTCAAAATATAGTAGGAAGTCGGCTTTCGGCTGT
>VSNE01000430.1 GCA_009774155.1 Lachnospiraceae bacterium | reverse complement strand
AACTTACTATATATCAGAAGTAAATCCCAGATTCGGCGGCGGTTATCCCCATGCCTATGAGGCGGGAGCGAACCATATGAAATACATTGTCCGAAATCTGGAGGGCAGGGCGAACGATCCGCAGATTGGCTGCTACGAAGAAGGCATTGTTATGATGAAATACAATGAAATCATGATCCGAAGAGAGCGCGTATGAAAAAAATCTGGATATTAAACCATCATTCGGGTCTGGAGGGAGACCGCCATTATGAGCTGGCGGGGGAAATGGCCGCATCCGGTATGGAGGTGGTTGTGTTTATGTCCTCCTTTGACCATCAGACAGAAGAATATATTTATGATAAGCCGGCGGCGATCCGCAGGCTCAAAAAGGGCCTGTCTTATGTATGGCTTCATACAGCCCCCGCTTACCACGGCAACGGAGCGGCGCGCATTCTGAATATGATAGATTACTGCAGGCTCATGAAGAAGTATGAGCAGAAATTTTATGAGAAATTCGGAGCGCCGGATGCGGTAATCGGTTCGTCGGTCCATCCGTTCGCCTGGGAAAGCGCATACCGTATTGCCAAAAGAAACCGTGCGCCCTTTATCTGTGAAATCCGGGATTTCTGGCCTTTGTCTTTTATTGAGATGTACGGCTGGTCTAGGTTTCATCCGGTGTGCCTTCTGTTCTCTGTTCTGGAGCGCAGGGCGTACCGAAGGGCAGACGCCATCGTGACATCCATGGAATTCGGCTATCGGTACCTGGAAAAATTTCCTTATGTAAAAAGAGACCGGGTATACTGGATACCGAACGGTTATCATACAGAAGAGATCGATCATGTATTGGCAGAAGGAAAAATAACGCTTCCGGAGGAGCTTGGAAAGTATCTGGAAAATAACTGGTGCGCCGTCTATACGGGAAGCTTTGTGGATTCGGAATGCCTGCCGGATATTCTGGATGTGGCAGAGTATATGCAGGAGCAGGGGATGGATGAAGTGAAATTTGCCATTATCGGAGACGGTCATCTCCGCTCCCGGATGGAAGCCAGGGCAGAAAGGGACGGCCTCAGAAACGTCCGTATTTTCTCCCGCATAGAGAAGAGCCAGGTGGCGCTTGCGCTGTCTAAGGCAAAGGTATGCATTGCGGCTTTGAAGGATGACCGGGCGCTTAATGACCTGGGTCTTAGCCTGAATAAGCTGAATGATTATCTGTATTCCGGGAACCCGACCGTATTTGCCTGCAATTCTGCAAATGTGGTGGAGGAGTCAGGGGGCGGCATTGTGGTTCCGTGCAGCGACAGGAAGGCTTACGCGGAGGCGCTTATGAGGATTTATCATATGCCGGAGGAGGAGCGCCTTGCCATGGGAGAAAGAGGACAAAGGGAGATCCGCAGACGGTACAGCTATTCCCTGCTGGCCGGGCAGTATACAGAAATACTGGAAAGGGCAGAAAAGGAGAGATCATGAAACAATTACTCTTGGATAAAATAGCAAAAAAAGAAATTGCCGTAGGCGTCATCGGAATGGGCTATGTGGGTCTGCCGCTGGCAGTTGAGAAGGCAAAGGCAGGCTTTAAAACCATTGGCTTCGATGAGCAGAGCATAAAAGTGGATATGGTCAATCAGGGCCATAATTATATCGGGGATGTGGTGGATAAAGACTTAAAGCGGCTGGTGGAGGAGGGCATGCTCTCTGCCACTTCGGATTTTAGTTTTATTAAAGACGTGGATTTTATCGCCATCTGTGTTCCGACTCCTCTGGACATTCATCAGGAGCCGGATCTTAGCTGTGTACGGGATTCTACGGCGTCTATTTCCAAATATCTGAAAAAAAATACGATAGTTGTGCTGGAGTCCACCACCTATCCGGGAACAACCGAGGAGCTGGTGCGCCCGATTCTGGAGGAGGGCTCCGGACTGAAATGCGGAGAGGACTTCTATCTGGGATTCTCCCCGGAGAGGGTGGACCCGGGCAATCTGCTTTATAAGACGAAAAACACGCCTAAGGTTGTGGGCGGTATCGGAAGGGATGCGAC
>VSNE01000043.1:6523-12392 GCA_009774155.1 Lachnospiraceae bacterium | reverse complement strand
CTTTACTCCCTCGGGAATACGCTCCATTTTCCCGGCCCCCACATTCTGCCCTACAAAATTGGACAGCGCATTCCCCCAGTTAATGGGCACCGTAGACACCAGATTTACCGCCTTATTGGCAGCAGAGCATCCTGCCATGACCGCAGGGCCGAAGCTGTTTGTCACAGTCTGCACACAAACATTGCCGATGGATACCACCGACTGCTGAAGCGCTGCCGGAACCGCAATCCGCATCATCCGTGCAAATTCTGTCCGGTCAAACATCCGCTCTGCCTTTCCCATGCCAATCCGCCTCATCTTCCTCTCAAGCACGATCAAGGACAGTACTGTACACACTGCCTGGGATAGCGTTGTCGCCAGCGCTCCGCCTCCAACTCCCATAGAGCAGGCAATAATAAAAAACAAATCCCCCGCCACATTTAAAAAGAAAGCGAGGATCAAAAAATACAGCGGCGTCCTGGAATCCCCCAGTGCAATAAACACGGCATTTAAAGCATTGTATAAAAAGATTGCCGCACTCCCCCACAGGTAAATGGTCAGGTAATCCATGCTGCCCTCCATAATCTCTGCAGGAGTCTTTATCAGAACAAGGATATTTCCGGCAAAAATCTGTGCCAGGACTGTCACAACGATACCCAAGCCTACAGCGAATATGGAAACTGTTGTCATGCAGACTCGAATCTCCTCCTTCTTCCCTGCGCCGAAGTACTGGGCAATGACAACAGAGGCTCCCAGTGAAAGACCGGAAGCCAACTGAATAATAACCGCGGTAATCGTCCCTACGGAACCGACCGCGGCAAGCGCGTCAGCCCCCAGATAGTTTCCCACAATCAAACTGTCTATAATATTATAGAGCTGCTGAAAAAGATTTGACAGGATAATCGGCACTGCAAATATAAGCAATACCTTTGTGGGACTGCCTTCTGTCATGTCCAGCGTGTCTTTATCTTTATCTTTATTTTTATCTTTCCAGCTCTTCTTCATTTTAAAATCCTCTTTTCTACCACCACAGCAGATACACCAGAGTCAGTGCAAGGCCGATTGCCGCCAGCATCAGGCCAAAGGAAAGGCTGGCGCTGATCAGGCGGTTTGTCTTGCGCGCCATTTCCTCCCACTCTGCAAATGTCACCACGAAGGAGCGCTCAACCGGACGCTTCCTTAATATCGTACGGTTCAGCACCCGTACACAGTTGTCCAGAATCCTTCCAAAGGTACGGGAAAGTCTCGTTCCAATTAAATAGATATGCTGTTCGGTCTTGCTTCGATGCGTCGTACTCCGGAAAAACAGAAGAATTCCATCTACAAGATGATCGCAGATACGACTGAAAAAAGCCGTCACATTCAGCAATATCTTTAACAACATCTGCGTCACATACATCTGGTCAATGATACGGCTCAATCCTGCCACAATCGTAACTGCCGCCTTCTGAAGCACCGGTCGGTAGATCAGATCCTCAATATCCATCCAGTCCGGCCATACATTTAAATATACCCGTTCCTGGTCATCATTTTTCCCAATCAGAAACTTCCGTATGAATCCAAAATAAACCAGCGCTCCGATGGCAAGGGAAATGACCGCTCCCTTCAGATTTCCAAGACTGAAGTAATGAACTGCATGGACAGGCGCCGCCCCATGCAGGAAGCCCCGGGCCTGGTCTGCAATCCGGTTCATGGTCAGATACGGGAAAAATCCCATAAGCACAAGCAATACCGCCGGCGTCAGCAGGGCAAAAATGCTCTCTCCATTCATATAATATTTTTTCTCATCAAACTCCTTCTGGCGAACCGGGTGCTCCTCCACAAACACGGCAATGAACAGCTTTGTCATATAAGCAATCGTCATCCCCCCGGTGAACAAAAACAGCCATTCGATGGCATGAATCCAAAGCAGCGGCTCCCCATGGACTGCAAGCTCCTCTGTATACTCCACAATGCTCTCGTGCAGGAGAGTCTTGCTTACATAGCCGCTCCAGCCCGGAATTCCTCCGATACTAAGAGCGCCCATCAAGAATACTCCCTTCAGAAACGGCTTTCTCCGCCCGAATCCCCGGATATCATTCAAATCTAACTGATGCAGATTCATATAAACCACACCTGCCGCCATAAACAAAACCAGCTTAATTATGGAATGGTTTACCATATGAAGAATTGTTCCCCGTACTGCCAATGCATTCTCTTCCCCAAAAAGCTCCAGCATACCTGCTCCGACCAGAATGAATCCGATCTGGGACATAGAAGAGCATGCCAGCGTCCTCTTCAGGTCAATCGAAAAGACTGCCAGAAGCGCGCCTCCAAACATCGTAATTACCCCAAGATAAAGCACCAGCTTTCCCCACTGCGGATCATACCGGAATATCTCCGTACAGACTGCCAGCACTCCGAACACTCCTGTTTTTGTAAGGATACCGGACAGCAGGGCGCTGGCAGGAGCCGGCGCCACCGGATGAGCTTTCGGAAGCCAAATATGGAGAGGGAACATACCTGCCTTGGCCCCAAAGCCAAACAGCATACAAAGGCCCGCCGCATATAGCTGTGTCTGCTTTTGAGCGCTGACTGCGGCAACCGCCGTATAAAGCTCCGACATTCTGAGCGTCCCGGCCGCATCATACAGAAGGAACAGTCCCATCAGCATAACCAGTCCTCCGATAATGGCAATGGCCAGATAGATCTCTCCGGCTTTCATAGCCGCCGGCTTCTCATCGTGAACCACCCACACATAAGAGGTTAAGGACATCAATTCAAAAAAGATAAATGTAGTGTAAAAATCTCCTGACAGGAACACGCCCAGCGTTGCTCCCAATGTCAAAAGATAAAAGAAGTAATATCGGTTTCTGTTCCGGTAATGGGCAAAATATTCTCTTGAAAAGATTCCCGTCATCATCCACATAAATGCTGCAATGCATCCATAGAGCACGCGGAACCCGTCCATTTTCAGATATATCCCCTGCATACAGAAGCCTTCCCAGATAAAAGTAAGCTCTCCCAGACGCAGCCAGGACAGAACCGCCCATACTACAAGCCCCATCTCCGTAATCACGGAAAGCTGGAGCAGTCTGTCCCTTACCTTTTTCTGCCTGAGTCCAACCAGATAGCAGAGAAAAGCCGCTGCGAACGGAAACCAGACGATATGAAACAATTCAAAATTACCACTCATCGCTCTTCTCCTTTCCTAAAACATTCCATATGCAATGGCGTTCAGAAGTTCCATAAGCGGCCCGGAACCAAGACCAAATATGATAATTGCGGCTGCAAACAGCGCAAGCGGAAGCTTCATCTCCCAGTTAGGATCTGTGATTCCTTCATTAGACTGCGCATCATAGCCCTTGTCGGGAAACCATGCGCGGACGGCAACCGTCATCGTATAGATTGCCGTCATTAAAGCGGAGTACAGAAGCACTCCCACCGCCAGATAAGCAAACGGAAAGTTCTCTCCCCTGTGCATAGCCGCTGCCGCAATGTTCCATTTGCTGATAAATCCGGCAAATCCCGGAATGCCGATCAGCGACAGACTTGCTATTGTATAGGTGGCAAAAACAAACGGCATTTTATATGCCAGGCCATCCAGCTCATCAATATATTGTTTTTTGCTCTGATGAAGCACGGCGCCTGCGCTGAAAAATGCACAGATTTTCATAACCGCATGAAATACCAGATGGCTCATACCGGCCAGCAGTCCCAACGGACTCATCATTGTCACGCCCAGAAGTATATATGACAGATTACTGACTGTGGAATAAGCAAGCCTTCTTTTAAAATGCGTTTCCTTCACCGCCATGGTGGAACCAAAGATAATGCTCAGCATTGCAATGCTCATAACCACATAATGTACCCATGTTCCTCTGATAAAGTCTGCGCCAAAGCAATAATAAGTCAGCCGCATAACGGAAAATGCACCGGATTTTACAACTGCTACCGCATGCAGCAGGGCTGTAACCGGCGTCGGCGCAACCGATGCCTTCGGGAGCCATCCCTGAAACGGGAATACCGCGGCCTTTACTCCAAATCCCCAGAACGCCATCAGATAGATAAGCTGCATCATCTGCACATGCCCTCCGATTCTGTCCAGGTTCATAACGCCTCCCAGAATAAAATCCGTCGTGTCTCCGTAAATAATGATAAACACCAGAGAAATAAATGCAAACGCGGCTCCTCCGATGGAATAGTACAGATAAGTCCGGCTGGCACGGATCGCCTTCTTGGTCATGGGATGCATGACCAGATAGACAGATATCAGTGTCAGAAGCTCATAGAAAAGATACAAGGTCACCAGATTTTTCGCCATAGCAATTCCCATGGTCACTCCATAAGTCATCGTATAGAAGGAAAAGAAACTGGTAGTACGCTCCTCATGGCGCATATATTCAAACGCGTAGAGAGTTGCCAGAGGCCAGAGCACTGCCACCAGACAGGCAAATACACTTCCAAGACCGTCCAGCCGCAGGGCAAAATCCAGGTTGCCGGTCAGGTGGAACAGTGTAAATCCCTCCTCCGGCCTTTGGAACACACAGGCAACCGCTATACCCGAAGTAATCAGAACCAGAAGCTCCAAAAACAGATTTCTTTTCTTATCCGGCAGATGCAGAAGGGGCATAAATGCTCCTCCCACAATGGGAAGCACAACCGGGAGAATCAGATATCCACTACTCATTTTTTCGTCCTCCCTATAATACGCCTGCAGCAATGGACTGCAGGAAATTCATAAACGGCCCCGGGAACATGCCAAAAAGTACTGCCGCCGCAGTAAACAGCAGCATGGGAACCGTCATAAGCAGGTTTGGTTCTATTTTCCTGAGCTCCTTATAGTTATACTCGGCTCCCGGAAAAAATGCCTGTATAGAAACCGGAAGCAAATACCCGGCCGTCAGCATGGCGCTTAACAGAAGAATTACCGGTCCGGCCCAGGTATAAGCTCCCATACCGGACTGCAAGGAGCCCGTAGCCAGATACCATTTACTTACGAATCCGCTGGTAGGGGGAATTCCCACCAGCGTAATGGATACCAGTGTAAAGCACCACATAGTTACCGGCATCTCCTTGCCGACTCCCTTCAATTCTTTAACGGTCGTTTTTCCGGTTCTGTAAATAATGGCGCCTGCCGCAAGAAACAGACAGTTTTTCACTACACTGTGAAATACAAAGTGAGAAAGAGCCCCCATCAGCCCCTCCAGATTTAAAACCGATAATCCGAACAGAATATAGGAAACCTGGCTGACCGTGGAATAGGCAAGCCTTTTCTTCAGAACCTGTTCCTTATACGCCATCATAGATCCCATAAATACAGTAATCAAAGCCAGTGTCATCCATGTATACTGCACCCATGTGCCCCGGATGTAGTCTGCGCCAACCGTATAGTACACTACCCGGATAATTGCCAGCACGCCTGCCTTCGTAATAATGCCGGACAGCACGGCGCTTGCCGGAGCCGGAGCCACCGGATGGGCAGTCGGAAGCCATCCATGCATGGGGAACATGCCTGCCTTTGTTCCAAAGCCTGCAATCATCAGCATCAGCGCAAACAATGTCATTTCATAGCTGCCGTGATAGGAAGCTCCCAGACGCGGCAGTACGCCTCCTTCCTGAAAAAGGAATCCCACTCCGTGCGCATACAGATAAAAAATCCCGAACAGGGCGGCAAACGCTCCCGCAATGGAATAAAATAAATATTTTAAACCTGCCATAACCGCATCATGGCTCAGATTATGCAGCACCATCGGCAGGGAGGTTAAAGTCATCATTTCAAAAAACAAATACAGCGTAATCAGATTCCCCGCATGATCCAGTGCAATTAATACTCCCATCACAATCAGATAGAATCCAAAATACCGTTACTCATAATCCTCTTTCTTCATATAATCAAACGGATAGATTC
>VSNE01000043.1:0-6513 GCA_009774155.1 Lachnospiraceae bacterium | reverse complement strand
CAACATTTCATAGCAAAGATACATGGTCACCAGATTTCCCGCCAAAGCAATCCCCGCTGTCACTCCATAAGTCATAACATAATAAGCAAAAAACATTTTCTTCCGTCTCTCATGCTTCATATATTCAAACGCAAAGATTCCTCCAAGCGTCCACGCTGCCACTGTCATTCCGGCAAACAGACGGGTCAGATTGTCCACCCGGGCCAGCAAATCCAGCGTGCCTGTCAGCTTCCACAAAACAAACTGACAGTCCTCCATAAACATCAGGCGCACCACAAGCCCGTCGGCCGCCGCCATGACCAGAAAGAGCATAATACATTTTATTCCCCGGTTTTTCAGCCTTCCCTGGAAAAAGAGCAGGAAAAGCCCCGCAAATATCGGAAGCAGTATCGCTGTCCCAAGTAAATAATCAACGGTCATTTTTTCCCCTCCTCTCTATACAAACATCTCAATTCCAAGCTGAATCAGATCTGTGATTGGCTGAGACATAAGACCCAGTATGAAATTCATCAGTATCAGGCAGATCATCGCCAGGGCAACCCCCGGCGTCATCCTGATATGAATGCCTCTGCACTCCTCCGGTATCTCTTTCGGAGTATAAATATGAATAACCGTATGCAGATAATAAACCGCATTCAAAACCGTGCTGACTGCCAGGACAATCAATGTATAAAATACCTTTCTCGGACTTCCCTCCAGCGCCGCAGTCGCAAATAAAAGCTTGGAGATAAAGCCGGACAGCATCGGAATGCCGACCATAGAAAGGCTTCCCACCAGAAACGCCGCTCCCGCCAGCGGGTTCCTGAAAGCCGCACCGCGCAGATACAGATACTGTCTTCTCCTGCCGGACGCGTCCGTAAGCCCCTTGGCCGACAGAAACAGAAGAGATTTGGTTGCCGCATGACTCAGAATATGAAAAACTGCCGCTATCATTCCGGCCTCTGTTCCAAGTCCGATTCCCATATATATATAACCAATCTGCGCAATGGAGGAATAGGCAATCATCCGGTAGATATCCCTCGCCATAATCGCGCCGACAGAACCCATAATCATTCCAATCAGGCCAAAGACAAACAGTACGTTCACAATTTTGCTTTTTAAAAGCAAATCCGAGCCGAATACACGGTAAAAAATTTTAATCAGCAGAAAAATATAGCTCTTTGATACCAGTCCGGATAAGATAGAGCTGCTGGATATGGTGGAATATCCGTAAGCATCAGGCATCCAGGAATGAAACGGATACAGGCCGCTCTTGATTGCCAGACCGACTGTGATCACACTGATGATAACCAGAATCGGCATCATATACTCTCCTGTCTGCGCCAGATTTGACAAAGCCTCACGGACAGGCCGCATCAGAAGATGCCCTGTAATGTCATAAAGCATGGCAAGCCCTATCAGGATCAGACCGGAACCGATGGAACTCATAACCATATAGCGGATTGCCGCCACCAGAGAACGTCCGCTCTCACGGATCATGATCATGCCGCAGGCCGCAATCGTATTGATTTCCACAAACACATATCCGGTAAACAGATCATTGGTATAAATAATTGCCAGAAGGGAGCTTAAAAGCAAATCTACAAGAATAAAATACAGATTGATTTTTTCTTCCTTCACGTCTTTGAACACATGATCCATTCCGCCGATTAATGAAAACAGCATAACCATGGAAAATACCGTGGCCAGAAAGCATTCCAGAACGCCTGCGCGGATCTCATTGCCCCATGGCGCCGGATATTTACCCATCGTATAGACAAAGCTGGTTCCGGTGCCCAGCGTATAGATAAACACGGCAATGGACATTACCATAACAAGACTTACTACGGCCAGCGTCGTCCGTTTTGCATTTTTGCCGTTCATAGGGGTGGAAAGAATGCCTGCGGCCATGCAGATAACGATGGAGAAGCACGGAAAGTTCTGTACAAAGCTCATTTTAACGCCTCCTTCTGCATCTCAATCAAAATCTCATCCAGATCCAGCGTACGGTATTTCCGGTACAGCCGTACTGTAAGAGACAGCATCAGAGCCGTCACGCTGACAGACACCACAATGCCGGTCAATACAAGGCCGCTGGGAATCGGGTTAATATACACGCTCGCATCGGTAACTCCATTCTCCACAATAGGAGCAATTCTGTCGTCTATATATCCCATGGCGGCCAGAAACAGATATACCGCCGTGTCCATAATATTCAGTCCGATAATTTTTTTAATCATATTTCTGTGAAGCAGCAGTGTGGTAAAGCCCACGCCAAACAGAATTACGGCGGCAATCTCCTCCACATTCATCCAAAGATTCGGGCCCATATCACATACCTCCCCTCCGGAACATGGCAAAGAATGCATATATTGTACATGCAACCTCCAGCCCCACAAATATATTAATTGGAAGAATCATACCGCTGCTTAAAATGTTCCCCGGCGTACCCAGCGGGAATATATTTTTAAGGGCATTGGCTCCGGTATAAAAGTAATAAATCATCGTCACACTGTACAGGGACAGCGCCCCCACCTTAACCCGGTCATAGGTTTTTTCTCCGAAAAACCTCTGCGTATTATGGAACCCGAAGGTTGTCACATACAGAATCAGTCCGGCTCCGACAGTCGCGCCTCCGGAAAAGCCTCCTCCCGGCGACAGATGACCATTCAATATAATATAAAAGCCATACAGAAAGATAACCGGAACTACAATACGGGTAATTCTCTGAAGAATGGCATCCGGCTTAGGCTCGTACTGCCAGTCTGTCTCCTTTGTGCTCTCAATCTCTTCCTCCGGCCTCCTAAGCAGCACAATCACGCAGGTGGCCGCAATAAACAGCACGCAGGTTTCCCCGAATGTATCAAAGCCCCTGTAGCTTAGAATCATGTTTGTAACCATGTTAATTGCTCCGAACTCTTCCGTGCCGTGCTCGATATATCTGGCCGATACTTCATTATTATTTGGCCCGTTCGGATCTCCGAGCACCGGAAGATGGGATACGGTCAGAAGAAGCACCGCAATCAGAAGCAGGCAGAAAGCCACGGAGCCCAGGCAGTAGAGGAAACGGAACGCTTTCATTTCCTTATTCTTGCTCAGATCATTCAAATACTGCTCCACTTTTTCCCTGTCAAGACGATCCGGATTGTAGACGGAATCCCCCTTCAGATCTGCCTCCCTTAAGGGCTGCATTTCCATCCTGCCCTTAAACGGGTCTGTATCCCCATTCACCCAGCGGACCAGGCGGTTCCACAGACTGTTTTCATAATTATCTCTGATTCTGCTCATTTTCTCCTCCTTCCGACAGTCCTTTGATTTTGCGCAGCGTAACAAAGAACAGGATGCTGCTGACGCCTGCGCCTACCGCCGCCTCCGTGATTGCCAGATCCGGAGATTCCAAAAGGAACCAGATAATCGACATAATCAGGCTGTACGACATAAATACAATCACCGATATAAAAGGACTCTTAATAATGCTGGCCGAAATCGCGCATGCGATCAGAAAAAGCAGCAGTATAATCTTAAAAATCTCCATTCTCCGGCACCTCACATTTCTCTTCCAGTTTTTCGTTTGTCAGAACCTCCATCTGGGCAATCATATGGGCAGACACTGGTCCTGCCAGCCAGAAAAACAAAATAATCAAAGCCAGCTTCAAGGTTCCGAACTGAAAGCCGTTCAAAATCATCAGTCCGAAAATAATAAACAAAATGCCGCAGGAATCACCCATTGCCGCCGAATGCATCCGGTTTAACGCATAACGGAACCGGAAAACTCCGAATACCGACACGCACAGGGTCAGGATACCGATAATAATAAAGCCTGCGCTTACTGCCAACTGAAACCATGCCATCATATATTCCCTCCTTCTTCGTCCTCTTCCTCATCAGTTTCCTCTCTTTCAAGATTCCCTTTCAGCTTTCTCTCCTGGTAAGCGCCCTCATAAATCTTTGTCAGCACCACTACGGCCAGAAAGCTGATCATCGCATAAATTATACAGACGTCAAACAAATAACTTTCTCTCATATACAGCGCCAGAATCGCTATCTCCACAATAGTCATTGTCCCAATCATATTTATGGCTACAATTCTGTCCGCCAGTCTCGGCCCCAGGACCGCGCGAATCAGACACAGAATAATCAAAATTCCGATAATAATCATGCAGACAAGCAGAAACCCATGATAAACTATTTCATACATTTTATTCCATCGCCTCCATCTTACTCAGAAGCTCCACAAAAATCGAGCTTTCCATACCTTCTGCAAATTCCTTATCCAGACAGTGCACATAAAATTCATTTCCCTCCATTCTAATGGTAATCGTACCGGGAGTCAGCGTAATGGAGTTGGCCAGAACCACTCTGGCAGTCTCTGTCTTCAGACAGGAAGTAAAATGAACAATCCGCGGCTCCACCTGGTACTGAGGCGTTATAATAAAATAAAGCACCTGCCGGTTCGCTTTCAGAATCTCAATAATAAGGATCACCACATACTGGAAAATCAGAGGCAGCTTTTTTATAATCTGAATATCCCGGCTGATACTATATCCCATAAACTTACAGCAGAATGCATACAGCGCGGCACACAGAATCATTCCGATCACCAGAATCTCCAATGTAAATTTTCCATTAAAAACAATCCAGAGCAACAAAAATGCAAAATACATAACCTCTTTCCTCCTCTTCCTGATTTTCTTTTATGAGATCCCGCAAAACATCCATATATCCTGACGGATGCTCTGCGGGATCTCATAAAATAGTAAGTATTTATCGCGGGAAATAAACATAATCTGTTTAATCCTCGTCTAGTTTACACTTTTTTTATAAAGAAAACAACTATTTTCATTTTTTGTAAATGGTCTTTTCATTCCTTTCCTTCCTTTCTTAACATTTCTTTAACATTTTCAACGGAACTCTAAGAAAGTCAAAAACCCCGCGGCATCCGCCTGACTCATTGCCCGCAGGAATAAATACCTTATTTTCCGGCAGAAACCAATAAGAGGCCTGCCGTTTGAATATCGCCGGCAGTCCCCTGAATATGTCCTTTTCTCTATCTTATTGCATCCCGGATGTGCTTCGCATACAGCTTTCGGATTCCTTCATACTCTCCAAGTCCCTTCAGCACGCATCTTACTTCAAAGCCTGCGGCCTCAAACCTGCTTTTCCACGAATCCGCATCCCGTCCGGACATATCATTCACTGCATGATCTCCGGCCACTACCATAAACGGCGCCAGCGTTACACGCTTCGCCCCACAGCCGCGCACCAGCTCCATAAGCGTCTCCATAGACGGATGTGCCTCTACTGTTCCAAGGAATACGTTTCTGTAGCCCATATCCTTAAACTTATCATCTAATGCCGCATAGACAGCATTGGCATTGTGCGCCGTTCCGTGGCCCATGAACACCAGTGCTTCCTCCTCCGGAAGATCCTTAAATTCCGCCATAACCGCCTCAATGGCCGCACAGGCATCCTCATCGCTGGTCAGAAGCGGCGTGCCGAATGCAATTTTACGGAACCTTTCTTTAAATGCAAGCGCATCTGCAATCATGCGATCATTCTCCACGCCGTTTATCACATGAGTCGGCTGAACTATCGCTCTGGTCACTCCGTCAGAAAGCATCCGTTCCATCGCCTCAGTCACGGTATCAATATGTACGCCGTCCCGTTTTTTTATCTTCTTTATAATTATTTCGCTGGTCCAGGCGCGGTACAGAGCATACTCTGGAAATATTTTCTGAAAATACGTTTCTATTGCGTCAATCGTTTTTTCTCTTGTCTTATCGACGCTCGTTCCGAAGCTGACAGTCAGGATTCCTTTTTTTTCTGCTGCGCCCATTCTCTTTGCTCCTCCTGTGTTTTGAATATGATATCACACCCTCCTATTGGAAGGCAAGAATATTAACAAAATCCACGGATATTTCCCCGTCAGCAAATATAGGAAAACGGACTCGAAAACTCAAGGAAAACCCTTTCCTTGACAAAATGAAGTTTCGATCCTATAATGTACAGGACTTGAATAATTTTGACTTAATTTGAATTACAGCATAAGTTGATATGTGTTTTGAGGAGGAAGTGGAGAAAATGGCAAGACCAAAAAAAGCCGCAGGTACAGCGACGCCTGCAAAGAAAGAAAAGGCTGTGGAAGAAAAAGCAGTTGAAACAACGGCCCCAGAGAAAAAAGCCGCATCAAAGAAACCGGCCTGCAAAACCTCTGTATGTGTTGAAATGAGCGGATTAAGCGTTTCTGTTGCTGATATTCAGACTGCAGTAAAAAAGGCAGTAAAGGAAAAAGGATTAGAAGCTGCGGAACTGAAAATCTATGTGAACGCTGCGGAACAGGCTGCATATTACACGGTTGACGGAGAAGGCGGAGAAGAATCCAAAATAGATTTAAAAACACTGTAAAACTATCCCGGCAAAGAAGAAGCTGCGGCGAAAATACCTATCCCGGACAGGGATTTTATTTTTTTGTCACAGCTTTTTTACATTTCTCTTTTTATTATTTATCTGCCTTCACAACGAACGCCTCATAGG
>VSNE01000429.1 GCA_009774155.1 Lachnospiraceae bacterium | reverse complement strand
GTATTATACTGTATATAGCTTTACTATTAGGAGGAAAAGCCGATGAGATCCCCAATGGATGAAAAGACATTTATGAATTTTTATAAAAATACGGTCCTCGGATATTCTAATAATCTACAAAGGCATATTTGCAGGTCATTAGAGGAAGAACACCGGATTACTTTTGAAGAGCAGAGAAGTCTACTTGACCCTGATAAAATTTTATATTTTGAGTCCAAGAAAGACCTTCGGGGCATCCTTTCTCAGACAACCGTAAACAAAGATTTCATCGGATTTTATGAACATTGGGAATTTGTAAAGCTGTATAAATATTCCGTGCCGTTATTTTATCAGTTTGATACGGACAAAAATTTGACGGTTATCTTGAAGGAGAAAGAAATTTCAGAATTTAGCGAAACATCTTTCCAACCAGAATTCGTCCTTAATACTTCGCTTTCAGATGCCAAGCCGATCTATCTGGCAGAGCAGGATAGAATATTTATCAAATTTACGCTACAGAAAACATATGTAACATCTGAATCTTTTGAACAGACCGATTACAGGTATCCTATAGTGCTATACTTCGATCTGCCTAACCAGTGCATGGAAATACGCTATGATGCCATAAAGTATACAGATTCTTTTGACAGTGAAATATACGAAAAATTGGTGGTCAGTTGTATCGACTGGGTAAAAAAAGAATTAGGGCTTTCCTTATATACCTGTGAGCATACCGATGCGATAAAGATTGTGAATGATAAGCAGAATGAAGATGTAAAAATGTATAAGCAGATGATGCAGATGAGTTCAGGTGGTGCCGCTGAACTGACTGCAGCTGAAAGTTCTGATTATGTATTACCCTTTATTGGTGAGATTCGGGAACTAGTTGATGAAAATGAAGATCTTTTTAATGAGGCAACTGAGATTAAGCAGCTGCTTACCCAATACCTGAATGATAAAGAAGCAACTGCAAGCTATCCTTATATTTATGTAAAATGGGTAAAGCCTGTAGAATCACAGAGCTACATAGTCAAAATAACTTTTGATTACTTAAGCCGTAGATACACTTTACTACAACACATCACCGGAGGTTGTAAAGATTTAGGAATGGAGCGGATGAATGATGCTATCAAATATCTTTGCGAAAGTGGTTCCTTTGTTAAAGGAGAAAAAATTTGATATTGATTATGATGCATTGGCTAAATTTCTTGAACGCTATAAGCCAGGTGACTGGTTGTATCCAGATGCAATGCATCGTAATCTAAAAATGAACATAAAGACTGTTTATGAGATTTTGGAATTGTGTGTGGAAATGGAGTCTTTGGAGCAGTATTTACAAATATACTGCCCCCACTGCCAAAAATATACCGGTCAATATTATAAGACGATTGCAGAAATCCCAGACGAAATCAACTGTCTGCATTGTGACTATGAGATATTGAACCCTTTAAACCACGCAATTATTATCTATAAGGTCTTATAAATGGCAAACGAATCGGATATTGTAAAAAAATCAGAGGCGTTTCTAAATGATATTGGAATGACCGCAACAGAATGGCTTCTGACAATGGGAAAATATAAATCCCACATTTTACAGCTTGATGATACAAGCTATAAGAAATTTGCTGAGTTGTATGAGAAGATAATCAATAGAGATTTTAAACAGACTGATAAAGGAAAGATGCTGGAAGATTTAACGGCTCTTTTGCTGTATCAAGGATATCCGGGAATTTTTGAATGCAGAAGAAATCTTCGTACAAGCAGCAATGAGATTGATCTACAGCTCTGCTGGACAGAAAATGCACGGATGGCAGGAATTGACAGGGCCTTTCCATTTTTAGAGGATTCTTTTCTGTGTGAATGTAAAAATTACAAAAAAAGTGTTGATGTGACATACGTTGGAAAATTTTTCTCACTGCTCCACGTTGCCCGCTGTAAAATTGGTATCATGATTGCCTGGAACGGTATTGCCGGACGTTCTAAGTGGAGTGATGCCAGTGGATTAATCCGGAAAATTGCGTTACGGGATAGTACATATA
>VSNE01000428.1 GCA_009774155.1 Lachnospiraceae bacterium | reverse complement strand
AAATATTGCACAAATAGCTTACGCGCGTCCTCTACATATTCTTCCTTTCCATATCCACACCTGCCATCCGAAGCAGCTCCAGCGGATACATGGAGCTTCCGCCCTTTAAAAATTTTTTGTATTGTTCCACCGCCGGTTCCCCCTGCTTAAGAATCCTGCCGGCCAGAGCGATAGCGGCGGAAAACCCGGTCGCATATTGATAAACATAGAACGGAGTATAAAAATGCGGAATTCTCGCCCATTCTATCTCAATCTCTCTGTCGATACAGATATTTTTTCCAAAATATTCCCGGTTCAATCCATAATATACCTCACATAATCTGTCCGCGGTTAAGGTTTCCCCTTTTTCCTGAAGACCATGTGTAATTTTTTCAAATTCCGCGAACATTGTCTGACGGAACAAGGTCGTGCGGAACTGCTCCAGGAAATAATTTATCAGATAGGCTTTCTGTTTTGAATCCTCTGTAGCTTCAATTAAATGATGAATCAAAAGCGCCTCATTGCAGGTAGACGCCACCTCCGCCACAAAAATCTTATATCCCGCGTATACATAGGGCTGATTTTTATCGGAATACCATGAATGCAGGGCATGCCCCATCTCATGGGCCAGTGTAAATACATTGTTCAGATTTTCCTGATAGTTCAGCAGCACATACGGGTGTGTGCCGTAGGCTCCCCAGGAATATGCCCCGCTTCGTTTCCCCTGATTCTCATAGACATCGATCCAGCCGTTTGAAAAACCTTCCGACAAAAGCCTTCTGTACTCCTCCCCCATAGGGCTCAGCCCTTCCAGAACCATTTTCTTTGCCTGTTCAAAAGAAATCCTGCACTCTGCGTCCGCTACCATCGGCACATACAAATCATACATATGAAGTTCATCCACGCCGAGAAGCTTTTTGCGAAGCTCCACATACCGGTGCATGGAAGGCAGAAATTCACGCACCGCGGCAATCAGATTGTCATACACCGATACCGGGATATGGCTTACATCCAAAGCCGCCTCCAGATCCGAACCATATTTGCGAACCCTTGCATAAAACGCTTCCTGCTTTACATTAGCGCGGTAAACCGCCGCCAGTGTATTGCGGTATTTGCCGTATACACTGTAGAGAGCCTTAAACGCATCCCGGCGCACATTCCGATCCCTGCTCTGGAGCAGTAAACCGAACCTTCCGTGAGTGACCTCAACCGGCTTTTTGTCCTCCCCTGTAATCTCCGGAAAACGGATGTCCGCATTGTTGAACATGGAAAATATATCCTTGGGCCCTTCGGCAAGCTCTCCCACTAAAGCCAATACCTCTTCCAGCTCCCGGCCAAGGACATGTTCCTTCTGTCTAATCATATTTTCAAAGTACTGACGATATACCTGAAGCTCCTTATTTTCTTCCAGAAACTTTTCCACCGTACCTTCCGGAAGCTTCAGCAGCTCGGGCTGGATGTAGGAGCCGGCTTCTTCCAGCTGTATCATAAGCCCCCGGGCCCGGCTGGACAGATTTTGGTAAATACCGTTATCCGTATTTTCATGCAGCCTTTGATTCGCATAAACATAGACCTTCTCTGCCAGCTCGTTCAGCTCATCGTATGTCCGCTGCATGGCAAGCAGCGTCCCGGCGCTTTCCCCCAGACGGCCCTGATAAGCAGACAGCTCCGGGATTCTCTTCTTCAGCCGTTCATAATCTTCCGTCCAATGTTCATCGTCACTGTATAAATCCTCGATTGCCCACTTGTACCGGCTGTCTGTTTCTTCTCTTGTTTTCAATCTCTGTTCTGTCATTTTGCCTGTCCTTTCATTGCTGCTTATAACAATTTTCATAAATCCTTATGGTGTATATTATCATATTTTGATATAATAGTAAAAAAAGTATTATTAATTTTAAAAGGAGCGCTACATATGTCATTTGTAAAACAGTCAAACGCCAACGCCGCCGCCGTCATTATTTCCCGGCTTCAAAAACGAAACATGGAGGGCTATTTCTGCGAGACCTCCAAAGAAGCGGTCGAGAAGGCCTTAAGCCTTATGCCGGAAGGCTCCGTTATA
>VSNE01000427.1 GCA_009774155.1 Lachnospiraceae bacterium | reverse complement strand
ATATTCATCCTTTCTGTCTCTATTATAAAAGATTTCCATATTTTTTTCAGTAATGCATCTAAAAAGTTAAGGAAAATGTAAGGAGGGCTTCAGCGGTGGGTAAGTGCGGAGCTTTATGCTTTGAATAAATATAAAAAAAGCAGAAAGGCAGAAAAGATATGAAGTATATGATTGAGACAAGAGGTCTGAGTAAGAGATACGGAGAAAAGTACTCCGTGAAGGATCTGAGACTGAAAATCCGGCCCGGATGTGTATACGGATTTCTGGGTCCGAACGGGGCCGGGAAATCGACTACCATGAAAATGATTTTGGGGCTGGTAAAGCCGACCACAGGGGAAATCCAGATGTTCGGCAGGGAGATTGGAGAGAAGAACCGTATTGCCATGCTGCGTAATACAGGCTCCCTGATTGAGTCGCCGTCCTATTACGGACATTTAAACGGACGCGAAAACCTGGAGATTGTGCAGACGCTGAAGGGGGCGCTTCCGGAGGAAATTGACGAGGTGCTGAGCATTGTACGGCTGGAAGGGCAGCAGAAAAAGAAAGTGAAGGAATATTCTCTGGGAATGAAGCAGCGTCTTGGCCTTGCTGCGGCTCTTCTTGGCAGGCCGAAGCTCCTTCTTCTGGATGAGCCGACGAACGGTCTGGACCCGGCAGGAATTCAGGAGATGAGGGGGCTGATCTCGGAGCTTCCAAAGCATTATGACATGACGGTTATGGTATCCAGCCATTTGCTGAGTGAGATTGATCAGATGGCTACAGACGTGGGGATTATTAACCAGGGAAAGCTGATTTACCAGGGAGGGCTTCAAAAGCTTCATGAGCAGGCAAAAAGCAGCCTTCATATTCATATTCTGAACCAGGGGGCCGCCATCCGGATACTGGAGGAGAACAAAGAGCCGTATCAGATGGAGGGAGAGGATTTGGTGTTCCCCGAGTGTGAGGAGCAGAGGATTGCCGAGCTGGTGACACTTCTGGCAGCCCATGGCGCCCAGGTAACACGGGTGATGGAGCAGCAGAAAAGCCTGGAGGATATATTCCTTACCCTGACCGGAAAGCAGGTGAGTCTTTGATGCGGAGAGAATGGAAGTGCGAATGGATGAAGGTGCGTTATCGGAAAATAGGACTGATACTGTCGGCATTTCTGGGAATTATCATCCTGTGGATTGTATGGGCTGTGCGCGATGCCCCTCCGGAGGAGATATGGGACGGCTACAGAATGTCTTTTTTACAGATCTCTTTAATAGACACGATACTGATGCCCACAATGATTGCCATGCTTGCCAGCCGTCTGTGCGATGCGGAGGTGAAGGGAGACATGTTAAAGCTTTTGTGCACAATGGAACAAAAGGGAAGGCTATTTGATATGAAGCTCCTGATGGGTTCCGTATATCTGGCAGTATTTGTGGCGGCAGAGCTTGGAATTATAATGGGAATGAGTATTTTGTATGGCTATGGGAGACCGCTGGAGCCGATTCAGCTTTTGTACTTTGTGACTCAGATCTATCTGGTAAGCTTTGTAATCTACCTGTTCCAGCAGGTGCTGTCCTTCTTTTTTGAGAATCAGATCATTCCCCTTGCGGCAGGTCTGTTCGGGTCCTTTGTAGGTCTGTTTGCCTGGTTTTTTTCGGGTAATCTGCGGAAGCTGTTTATATGGGGATTTTATTCTCTGCTTTGCTTTATTCATTATAACTGGGATGAAAAGACCAGGATTATTACTTATTATAATGTCCCTTTTGACACAGGCTCTTTGATCCTTCTGCTTATTATTCTGGCGCTGGGATATATAGCAGGAAAAAATCTGTTTCTGAGAAAGGAGATATAGGATGCTGTTTAATTGTATAAGGATGGAACAAAGGAAGCTTAAACACTCCCACATTTGGCTGGTATTTCTGGTGATTCCAATTATTCCGGCCGTATTGGGGGCAGGAAATTATCTGAATAATCTGGAGCTTTTGAAGTCCGGATGGATTTCTCTCTGGACCCAGCATTCTCTGTTTTATTCCAACTTTTTTTATGCCCCCCTGATTGCCCTGTAT
>VSNE01000426.1 GCA_009774155.1 Lachnospiraceae bacterium | reverse complement strand
TTTTTTATTATATCCTGTAATTATATGGTGCCAACGGATGTAGGAAATTCCTTTTACCAGGATTATTTATATGGAATCGGCAATACAATTGAATTGTCTATGGAGTACCCTCCGGTAAATTTTCGGGCAATTTTTCAGGGAAACTATTCCTACCACTATTTATATAATCTGCAGTTAGCCGTTATGAAACGCATGACCGGTATGGATGCCTTTACTATGACCACCTATTATACGGGCATCCAAAGCGCGCTGTTTCTAGCTGGGGCGGCTTATCTGTTTGTCAGTAAAATTATAAAGAAACCAAAGTGGATTTTTATCACACTTTTATTTATTTTGTTCTCAACCGGAAACGAGGACTTTACGATTGTAACATATATTCCTCATATTTTTTCTGTTCCCAATAACCTGGATATTTCTTATGCAAACATGTTTTGCTGCCTGGCTGTTATGCTGCGGCAGATGGAAAAAGAAAAAATAGTTCCGGTCTATTATGTAATGGCTGCAGTTTGCTTTGGTATGAGCCTAGGATGTAAAGCTCCCTTTGCCTGCATCGGCCTGGTCGCTGTCGGCATACTTGGATTGTACTATATTTATCAGAAAAAAGCGGTAACATCCTCTGTTCTTTACATAATTATTTTTGCTGTCATTCTGGGAGGACTATACTTTACAATCCTGAGAGAGAATGCCTCTATTAATTTAAAGATAGGCAGTTCCTCCGAAACCGGCAGTAATATTTTTTACTACTGGGTCAGGATGGGACAGATCTCAAGGCTGGCTGAAAGTATAATACCCTGTAGACTGATACGGGAAATCATACTGACGATTGTGGATTGCTTTATCAGTAATTATCCCGCATATCTGCTCCTGATGATTGCTGCCGTACTAAATATAACTGCCAAAAAGATTGACATCATTGATATTATGCTGCTGTGCTCTGCCGCTGCCGGCATATTTCTTGTACGGTACATCAGCCACTTCGGCGGATCACAGATATACTTTCTTTTTGCATCATATTCTTATGCGATTGTATACGGAATCCGGGGAATCGAAAGAAAAGAAGAACAAACTGCGGATATTAAAAAGAAGATTGGATTTGTTGTTCTGACCGGAGGCTTATTTCTAATCGGATTCTGCAATTTCTGGTTAAAAACAGGAACCCATACTTATGCATCATTGGAAAAAGGGGTAAAACGTGCCATGGGTGATTACGATATGGTTGAATATTTGGATCATCACAGTTGGGCGGCAAATTATCTGACGCCGAAGGAATATGAAGCCTATGTCTGGCTCAGGGAGCATACAGACCAGGAAGATGTAATCATAACTAACATGTGTATTGCAGGATATACCAGGTATTCGTACAGCGCAGGAGTATTTTCGGAGAGACATATATATGTTCCTCTCAATGAGGATCTGGACATTATTGAAAAATGCTACGAAGGGAATACCGATGTTTTAAATGAGGTTCAGAGGGAGCATAACGTAAAATATCTTGTCCAGGTGAAAAGAATCACTTCGGAATTATCGCTGCCGGAATCTTATGCGCAAAGAGCATTTGAAAATGATGATGTTATAATCTATGAACTGTTGGGGATAAAGGAGTCTGTCCCGGCGACGGACTTAGAGAAACAGACGGCAAGGTGGGAGTCATATGGATATTAACGATATGCTGATTGAAGAAAACAATACAATTCTGGCTGCGATGGAGCAGTTGGATATTATTGCCACAAAGGTATTATTTGTTCATTCAAACAAAAAGCTGGTTGCCACATTAACAGACGGTGATATCCGAAGATGGATACTGAAAAAGGGTTCTTTAACGGCTGAGATATATAAGGTTGCCAATTATTCACCGCGGTTTCTCCGTGAATCGGAAAAGAGTCTGGCCCAGGAATTTATGAAAAGATATTCTCTCCAGGCCGTGCCCATACTGGATGATGAAAATTCTGTAATGAATATTTATTTCTGGCATGGAACAGAGTTTTGCCAGAAAAAAGAGGATATTGATATTCCGGTTGTAATGATGGCCGGAGGAAAAGGAACCCGTTTGTTC
>VSNE01000425.1 GCA_009774155.1 Lachnospiraceae bacterium | reverse complement strand
CTATTGTAATATGTCTGGATCCAAGAAAAAATCTTCACCATCGAATGTGAGCATAGAAACTGCTGCGTTTTTTACTTTTCCTATCTTTTCTAATTGCTCCGACGCGAACAGGTAGAATATTGTCTTGATAGCAAAGGCGTGAGTTACTACCAATATGTTGCTGTCTTTTTCCACTTTGCGTTTTTGAACGGCATCTAAAAACACCGATTTAAGGCGGTTCTCGATGGTAGAAAACAATTCTGCCATCCCGGTGGTATCATGCTTAAAAATAGCGTCCGCAACATCAGGAAGCCGCACATTCAATTCTGTAAAGGAATCAATTCCACCCAACCATTCAGCAACATTTTGAATAAAAACAGGGTTGTGCTCCGCTTCCATGTTCCCTAAACACCATTCCCGCAGTCGTACATCAATTTTTATCGGTGTGGATGGTTTTGCATTTGCCTTCAATATCAATTCTGCTGTTTGCATAGTCCGTAACATATCGCTTGTGTAAGCCACATCAAAATCAACATTTTTTAGCTTTTCTCCTAAGTCAACAGCAGTTTGCTTCCCGGCATCAGTAAGTGGTGAATCGGCCCATCCCTGTGCTCGATCCAAACTGTTCAAAAGAGTTTGTCCATGCCTGACTATATAAAAACTGACTATGTTTATCCCCTGCCTTTCATATAGGAATTTTCACTGTTCTGCACATAGTTCAACTAAAACAATCTCCGGTCTGTTGTTAAAACGAAACGGTATGATGCTATTTCCGAGGCCGCGACTCACAATCATGTGCGTATTGTGATCTGAAAATACCCCTGCATCATACTTTGGAAACAGTCCTTGGTTTGGAGCAATCAGACCGCCTATAAACGGGAGTCGGAACTGACCGCCATGTGCATGGCCGCATAATATGAGATCAATACCGCTGCTTACATAACTTTCAAACAATTCAGGTCGATGTGAGAGCAGAATCGTATAGCTATTTTCCATATTGGTCAGTTTCTCCAGCTTTGTGTTGATCATGGCGGGTACTTCCCCAAACACATCACCCTTCACCGTAAAGTCAGGATCGGAAAGTCCGATGAGAGTAATCTTTTCGCCGTCACGCTCTAATTCCACCACCCTATCATCAAGCACGGATACGCCAACCGACTCCAGCCCATCCTTCAGTCTGTCATACTGTGATAAGCTGGCTTCGTGATTGCCTGTCACATAGTAAACAGGAGCGATTTGAATTGCTTCTTTGACAAAGTTAAGAGCAATATCAATATTGGTATGTTGAGCATCTATTAAATCTCCTGTTATTACGATAATGTCCGGCTCGTTTTTGGAAAGCAATTTTAATAACCTTGCATTGTTTTCCCCAAATTCAGCGTTATGCAAGTCGGATACTTGTGCAATTTTAAATCCAGAAAATGAAGTTGGAATACGACTGTTGGAAATTGTGATTGTGTTCACGGTCAATGCTGTATTGCCCCATATTGTCCAAATTATTAGGATAGACAACAGTGCAGTAAGAGTACATAGTATCATTTTTGCTTTTTTGGTAGGCTGTCTTTTCATGTTCCACCATCCTTTGTAAATAGGGTGGGTTTTATACCACAGTCAAATTTCCTTGAAAAGCAAATGCTGTTCAAGGATAAATCAATAACTTTTTCTTGCATATTATGGCTCTGGCATTTTATCAGCATACGGGTTGACATAGTCGGCTGGGCATAAGTGAGATTCGCTCCATGCCATCATTTGATTCAAAACCGGAATAAAACTCTTACCAAGTTCTGTCAAAGTGTATTCAACCTTTGGCGGAACTTCTTTGTAGATTTCCCTATGAATAAAACCATCAACCTCTAATTCCCGTAACTGTTTAGTAAGGGTAGATTGTGTGATTCCATCTAAACGGCGCTGCAATTCTCCAAAACGCTGTACCTTATAGAAAGCGATATACCAAAGAATTAAAATCTTCCATTTACCGCTAAGTACTGCTTGCAGACTGCTCATTGGAACACAGCGTGAAAAAGCGTCTGATGATCGAAATTTATTATTGGCCATTACATATACCTCCTTAATTTAATTA
>VSNE01000424.1 GCA_009774155.1 Lachnospiraceae bacterium | reverse complement strand
GTCAATGGGCTTATCAAAAATAAAATTTTTGGAATATGGCTTTTCTCTTGTTTACCATTCGATTGCGACAAAGAGGTGATGATTATGAATGAAAAGAATGTGCTTGCCATTTTAGGCAGTCCTCATACAAACGGAACGACAGCCGCCATGTTGAATTTGGCAGTTTATAAAGCTGAACAGATGGGGTATGCTGTAACGAAAATCAATCTGTATGAAAAGGATATTTCTTTCTGCACAGGCTGCCGGATTTGCATGGATACGCATATTTGCGTCCAGAAAGATGATATACAGGAAATTGCCCTGTTATTACATAAGAGTCAGCTTGTTATCCTTGCCGCCCCTGTCTATTGGGCGAATGTTCCGGCTCCTGTCAAAAACTTATTTGACCGATTGCTGGGAACGGCTATGGAAGAAACAGATACATTTCCAAAACCACGCTTACGGGGGAAGCAATATATGATTTTGACTTCCTGCAATACTCCCGCACCTTTTTCGTGGATATTCGGACAGAGCAGAGGGGCGATCCGCAGTATGGACGAATTTTTTAAGACCGCAGGCATGAAACCGGCGGGAAAAGTGGTATGTGCAAATGCAAAGAATAAGAAAGGACTGCCTAAGCGGATAACAAAAAAGATTGAGAGGTGCCTGAAATGAAATTATCCCGAAAAAGAATCCTGTTGTTTACAGCAATTCTTCTTTTCCTTATTGGTTTGACTTTTATGGCGGTTTATCTGAAAAGTGTGGCAGATTATAAAAGGGCAGTAAAAGAAACAACGTTTAGTAATTTAGATATTTCCAATGTTCTCAACGGAGTTTATATTGGAGAATATGACGTGGATTTTGTTTATGCCAAAGTAGAAGTAACGGTTCAAAACGGTGTAATTACAAACATTGATATTCTGGAGCATAAAAATGGGCGTGGAAGCCGCGCAGAAGTTGTTGTTGACAGAATTGTTGAAGAACAGAAAATAGAAGTTGACGCTGTATCGGGGGCAACAAATTCAAGCACTGTCATAAAGAAAGCTGTTGAAAATGCCCTAATGGGAGAAAAATAGAAAATGAACGGGAAAACAGAGTGGATTTATTGCCCTGTCTGCGGGAACAAAACAAGGCTACAAATACGGTTAGATACAGAACTGAAAAATTTCCCCCTTTACTGTCCGAAATGTAAGCAGGAAAATTTGATTGACGTAAAAGAATTACATATAACCGTTATCAAGAAACAATTTGAATAAAGTAAAGAGCCAGACGCATATAAGACGCAGAGCCGACAGATTTGTGAGAAAATCACAGATTTGTCGGCTCTCTTTATGTTCAAGAAAGCTATTTCTATAAAGTCAGCAGATTGTATATTGCGGCTAACAAAGGGATTCGTGATGAAATGCAAAATATGTCAAGAGCAAAATCGGGTAGCCATTGACCTGTCAAAAAAAGCCGAGCCATTAACAAAGACTATTGCGCCTATGAGTATGAACACACATATCATTTAGTATGTCTTGATAACTCGTATTACCCAAAAATCTATGCAGATATATTCTGCATGGTTTTTTGTTGTAATAGCCCCCTACTGGGAAAAAAGGGGGTGAGAGAAAATGAGATATTCTGAACAGTTCATAGAGCATATCGAATATGCGTTTCATGCGTTCTGTAAGATTGTCCTGCGCCATGAAGCCATTAACGCATGGCGGGATTTGAAGCAGAAAGAAGAACGGGAAATATCCCTTGACTATCTGATGTCAGAAAGATATTTTGAACCGTCTGCTATGGACAGCTACTTTGAAAAGCAGGACAAGCCGACTGTATTTCTTGTGTTGGGAAAGGAAGTTATCGTTGATGACGAATGGTTAGCAACAGCATTATCAAGATTGCCGCAATTAAGGCGGGAAGTCCTGTTACTCTATTACTTTGTTGGCTATCGTGATGAAACAATCGGCAGACTATACGGACGTTGCAGAAGTTCGATAAACCGCAGAAGAAATGTTGCGCTGAAACAGTTGCGGAAAGAATGGGAGAGATTGGAACATGAGGAACAAAAAGCTGATACCTTTTGAGGTAATCGAAAAAGCCGTTGCCGGAGAGCCGGAAGCGGTAGACGC
>VSNE01000423.1 GCA_009774155.1 Lachnospiraceae bacterium | reverse complement strand
GTCTGTGGTATATTAATCAAGTCAGCGAGATAAAGACATGGTAGATTGGTCAAGCGGTTAAGACGCCGCCCTCTCACGGCGGAAACAGGGGTTCGATTCCCCTATCTACTGCTTTAAGAATAGGAGAAACCTGATAAAAAGGTTTCTCCTATTCTTGTTTTCTGGAAAGTGTTTTGTTATAATAGGGCAAATGCGGTATTGAGACAGCCGTATCTGAAGAGACTCATTATTACTTTTGTTGGGAAAGACTATAGAAAAAGGATAGAAGAGGAAATATTATGAATAAAATTGCGATTGTAACAGACAGTAACAGCGGAATCAGTCAGGAAAAAGCAAAGGAGATGGGAATCTACGTGCTTCCCATGCCATTCCTGATTGACGGGAAAGAACATTTGGATGGCGTGGATTTATTCCCCAAGGAATTTTATGAATATTTGGAGAAGGATGCGGATGTTTCCACATCCCAGCCGTCGCCGGAGTCCGTTATGAGGCTTTGGGATGATTTGCTGAAGGAATATGATCAGATTGTGCATATTCCTATGTCCAGCGGCTTAAGCGGAAGCTGCCAGACTGCAAAGATGCTGGCAGAGGATTATGACGGAAAAGTAGAGGTAGTGAACAACCAGCGTATTTCCATTACGCTGGTACATGCCATAATGGATGCGCTGAATCTCGTAAAGGCGGGGAAAAATGCGGCTGAGATTCGGGAAATCCTGGAAGCCGAAGGTCTTCAGTCCAGTATCTATATTACGGTGACTACTTTGAAATATTTGAAGAAGGGCGGAAGAATCACGCCTGCGGCAGCGGCTCTTGGAACTATGCTGAGACTGAAGCCGGTTCTTCAGATTCAGGGAGAAAAGCTGGATGCATTTGCGAAGGTCAGGACAATGAGCGCGGCAAAGAGGGTGATGCTGGATGCTATCCGTAATGATCTGGACAGCAGATTTCACGGATGCAGGATGCAGATTGCGGTGGCGCATACCAATAATGAAGCGGCGGCTTTGGAATTTAAAAAGGAGATTGAAGCAGAATTTCCGGGATATCCGGATATTTTTGTAAACGAGCTGTCTTTAAGCATCGCATGCCACATAGGGGACGGCTCCCTTGCCGTAGCCTGCTCTAAGATTGTGGAAGTATAAGGGAAACGGGGATGAGATCCATTGGATAAGTATGAATACCGCCTGAAAGCGGAGCAGATTGAGAAGCTGGTAAAAAGCCAGGACTATGAGACGGCGGCAGAGCTTGCAGATACCGTTGACTGGCATCGTGTGAAAAACCTGAATATGCTGTATATTGTTGGTGAGATTTACGAGAAGATGGAACGGTATGAGGATTGCATGGAAATTCTGTATATCGCTTATAACCGGGCGCCCGTGGGACGTATGCTGCTGTATAAAATGACAGACATAGCCACCCGGATGCGCAATTTTGAAGAAGCAATCTCACTTTATCAGGAATTCGTGAAGCTGGCCCCCCATGATCAGAGCAGATACATTCTGAAATACCAGATTTACCGGGAGAGGGGCTCATCTCTGGAAGATCAGATCAAGATTCTGAGAGAATATAAAACCCATGAATATCAGGAAAAATGGGCATATGAGCTCGCGTCATTGTATGCGCAGGCCGGTATGCAGGAGGAGTGCGTCCGGGAATGCGATGAACTGATTCTTTGGTTCAGTGAAGGGGAATACGTTATCAAAGCCATGGAACTGAAGATGCAGTATGAAGATTTGACATTGGAGCAGCAGGAAAAATACGATCACAGGATGGACAAAGAGACTGCGTCCATGATTCATGAGGATGATTTCGAGGAACCGGCAGTGCATGAGTTCAGTACCGATAAATACAGTACAATGGATCTGCAGGCTGAGCTTGCAGCGAATCTAGATGAACTGTTCAAAGGGGAGCAGGAGATTGTACTGGAAGATCTGACATTACCAGAGACTCCGGAGGATCTGAAGGAACCAAGGCTTGTACTGGAGGAACTGGCTCTGCCGGAGGAACCGGAGCCGCTTTTGGAGAATCTGGCTCTGCCGGAGGAACCGGAGCCGCTTTTGGAGAATCTGGCTCTGCCGGAGGAACCGGAGCCGCTTTTGGAGAA
>VSNE01000422.1 GCA_009774155.1 Lachnospiraceae bacterium | reverse complement strand
CGGATGCACCGCTACTGCCGCACGGTTGACCAGCGGTTTCTGGAGCAACTCAACCGCAAAAAGCCCAGCACCATGGCGCAGCTTGCGGATGTCTGGTACGGGAGCCAGAACGCCAACTACGGCAGGAGCCAGCACTACAACGACAGCCGCTACCATATGCTCAACCTCCATGCCACCTTTACCAAGGGGACGGTCGAATTCCGGCTTTTCCAATTCGATGAGCCGACCGCAGAGCGCAGGGGCGGCATCCACGCAGGGCAGCTTAAGAGCTACATCCAGCTTTGCCTGGCCTTAAGCCAGATGGCAAAGGATGTGCGGACGGCAAGCCCCAAGCCCCAGCAGAACGAGAACCCCAAATACGCCATGCGCACCTGGCTCCTCCGCCTGGGCTTCATTGGCGAGGAGTTTGCAACGGCCAGAGATTTCCTGACCCGCAACCTGACCGGGGACACAGCCTTCCGGCACGGCAGAGCCGCCGCTTGAAGGACACGCAGGAGTTAGCCTCCTGCCACCTTATTCCTGACCGCTTCGGCGGTCTTAAGGTGGTAGAAGGGTAACCCCTTCGGAAAGGATGGATACCAAATGGAAGAAAGAAAAACACTCAACATACGGTTTCCGCTGGAACTGGTGGAAAAAATGAGAGAGCTGAAAAAACTGCGGTCCAGAGTGGAGGGGCGGCGCGTGACATGGAATGAACTGTTTGATGAAGCCATCGGTAACTACATCGAATGCGCCGAAAGGATTCTGGCGAAGGTGGAAAAGGAGGAGCAGGACAATGACAGATAAGAGGTACTACATCGCTTACGGCAGCAATCTAAATGTCCCACAGATGCGGATGCGCTGCCCCCACGCCACGATCCTCGGCACGTCCAACCTGAAGGGCTGGGAACTGCTATTTAAGGGAAGCAAGACCGGCTCCTACCTGACCATCGAGGAATGCGAAGGCAGCATGGTTCCCGTGGTGATCTGGGAGGTGACAGCTGCGGATGAAGCCGCCCTCGACCGCTACGAGGGATTCCCCAATTTCTACTACAAGAAGGACATCCGGCTCCAGTACAAGGGAATCCGGACAGGCAGGCGCAGAACGGTGACGGCTTTCGCCTACATCATGCATGAGGACCGGCCGATTGGAGTTCCCAGTGATTCTTACATGCACACCTGTATGGAAGGATATGACACCTTCCGTTTTGATAAACGGGTGCTGACAGCAGCCTATGAGAAATGCGAGGTGATCAGCCATGAGAGATAATTCCATTGCAAGACTGGCGGTTTGTCCACTTTGTGGAAGAGCTTACCACGGCGCTCCGGCACTTTCCAGAGAGGATAACAAGACGCTGATCTGTCCGGACTGCGGCACAAGACAGGCTCTTGCCTCCATTGGCATAGAAGCGTCCGAGCAGGAGCAGATTCTGGAGACGATCCACCGGCATACAGAAAATCCGTTCGCTTGAAAAAATCACAATATCGTTGTATGATGAGGGTGTCTTGATGAAGACAAATCGGGGTTTAGAATGAGGTGGATACAATGAGAAAAAAATTAGCCATAATCTTTTTAATAACTATGGTTTTATCATTATCAGCTTGTGGAAAGACACTCAAAGGCACAGATGAACTAATAGAAAAGGCAAGAGAAGAAATACCAATTTCTGATTCCGATACCATTGATATACAGTATGCGGGAATGTGCGGCAATGACAATAGAGCAATCGCTTGGTTTATCTCAGGAAACGAATATCAGAAGCATTATTATTTGCCTATGGAAGTTGAGGTAAAAGAGAATGCTACTGAATACACTTTTATTAGAACTCATAAGCCCATTGATGATAGAATCGGAGACATTGCATATATTCAATGGGGTGATGGATATGCGTTTATAGTAAACAATACAAACTGTAAAACTGTTAGATTTACAACTGGGAATGAAGTGTACGAAGAAGTAATCCCGGATGATACTTATCCGTATGTATTCTTCTATCTTTCTGACCATAAAAATTCCACTCTGCAATTTGAATTTTTAGATGCCAAAGGTAACGAATTATAGACCGTCAAATTTCCATCTGCCCAATTTCCCCTTTCCCGTCAAATAAATATATCTTGTGGATAAGTGAATC
>VSNE01000421.1 GCA_009774155.1 Lachnospiraceae bacterium | reverse complement strand
GTTTTTAAATAAGATACAACGTTTACAAGACATGTTCAACTTTCTCCACTGTTGTGGTTTGATCAAGTATAAAAATAAGATACAACTAATAAAACAAAAGAACGCATGTGTAACAAGAATAATATTAAAAAAATATAAAAACAGTTGACATATTACATTTTTCTACTATAATTAACTAAACACAACAATTCAGATATGCTTCTTCGGAAGCATATTTTTTTAAAAATATGTTAGCACTCATCAAACTAAAGTGCTAACAAAAACTGGAAGGTTTATTTGCAGCATAAGTCCACAGCCTGTTTTACCTGACTGTAAACTTATGATACCAGGAGGTGCGCGTATGATTATCATGCCATTTTATAATATTATTGTGGTCCCGGGAGTAAAGTTTTATTTTCAGGGCGATTATTTCCGGGAGTCCGCCGGACGGGATACGGAATCCGGAGAAGAGATCGTTTTTCTGATGCTGAAGGAAGACAAAAAAAAAGAGGATATGACGCCGGAGGATTTCTACCCAATTGGAATTTCCGGTGTGGTTGAAGATATTGATAAGGACGGGAATGTGGGGATACGCGCCCTGAACAGGGTGAATATTGAACGTGTTGAGGTTATGGACGGCAGCATTCAGGTAGAAACCTCAGAGCGTCCCGACACAGAGGACATGGACGAGCAGGAGCTGACGAAGCGGTTCCGCGAAATGCGTGCCTCCCTCCTTCGGTATATTCAGGGAACTCAGTGGGGCATCATGGCAAGAGGCTATATTATGCAGTGGAAAAATCTCAGTGAGATGGTGGCGACCATGTCTTATCTGATGAAGGCTCCAAATGAAGAAAAATATGCGGTTCTGGCCTCAGACACCCTGTCCGAACGGACAGAGAGGATGGAAAAGATTTTCTATGAATTTATAGAAATATCCAAACTCATCAGTGAATCGGAAAACGCCCAGGCTGCATCCCATGAAAAGATATACCGGGAAAATGCCATTAAAAAACAGATGGAGTTTTTACAGCGGCAATTAGACGAGCTGCATCCGGAGGATGTCTCTGACATCCGGAAATTCGAGCAGAAGCTTCAGAAGCTGGAGATGAACGAGGCTGCCAGGGCAGAGGCCGAAAAGGTGCTGAACCGGATGAAGCAGGAAGGAAAGAACAGTCATGAATATGGGCTGCTCTATGATTATCTGGATTTTGTGACAAGCCTGTCCTGGAAAAAGGAAGAACTATCAGAAATCGATCTGAAAAAAGCGGAAAATATACTGGATGAGGATCACTACGGACTGAAAAAAGCGAAGCAAAGGATCATTCAGCAGATTGCCGTGATGGCGCTGAACCGGAAGCAGGCAGGTTCTATTCTGCTCTTTGTAGGCGCTCCCGGCACGGGCAAGACGAGCATCGGCCAAAGCATCGCCAGAGCGCTGAACCGGCAGTACGTGCGGGTAAGCCTTGGAGGCATCCGGGACGAGGCAGAGATCAGGGGACACAGGCGGACCTATGTGGGCGCTATGCCCGGACGGATTATGGAAGGAATCAAACGGAGCAACGCTTCTAATCCGGTTATGGTTCTGGATGAGGTTGACAAACTGGTCAGAGATTATGGAGGAGATCCCTCCAGCGCTTTGTTAGAGGTGCTTGATCCGGAGCAGAACAGTACATTTACAGACCATTATATGAATGTGCCGTACGATTTGTCAAATGTGCTGTTTGTCTGCACGGCAAATTCCGTGGATACCATTCCGGAGCCTCTTTTAAACCGCATGGAGGTAATTGAATTTCCCGGATATACTGCTTCGGAAAAATTTCAGATTGCGAAGCGGCACCTTCTGCCGAAAGCTATGAAAGGCGCGGGCATCAAGGCCTCCGGCCTGAAGGTGTCAGATGAGGCAATCCGCGTGATCATCTCGGATTATACGATGGAGGCGGGGGTCAGAGGACTGAAAAAGAGAATGGATGCACTCTGCCGCGCGGCTGCCGTGAAGCTGGTAAAAAAGGAGCAAAAATCAGTGACGGTAAGTCCGAAAAGACTTAAGGAATTTCTGGATCGAAAGCCAATCCGCCACGACCATATTCTGGAGGAGAAAAAGCCGGGAATTGTAACCGGTCTTGCATGGACGCAGGCG
>VSNE01000420.1 GCA_009774155.1 Lachnospiraceae bacterium | reverse complement strand
CTTCAGCTTGGACTGGTATTTATCCATCTCGGAGTTCAGATCGGAGAGGATGTCTTTTTCGGCTTCTTTTTGGGATTTGCCGGAGGGGCCGGATGCTTTTGGCGTATTTGGGTTACCATTATATATTGCATCAATAGAACCAAATTTCTCGGCAATTTTATCCTGATAGTAGCTGTCCATATCCTGAAGTACGGCATCTGCAGAAGCTTTTCCGCCGTATCGTCCGGCAAATCGGGCTGCATCGATATATGCCTGTGCAGAATGGATCGAATCTGCTGTTATTCCAAACGCCTGCGCAAGCTCTGACAACTGCATGATTTTTCCACTGACTCCTAAGTCTGTGGCAGAAAATACCGTTTCCTCTGCAACAAGGTTATATAAAGCACTACAGGCAAGCCCTGAAGCATGTTCCTGTTCCAGTAGGTTTGATACCTGCCGGCAAATAGAATCTGTAGATTCATCCATGTTTAGTTTCAGGTGTAATTGCTGTGCTGCAAGCTCCGCCGTCACAATTTCGTTTGCATTGGCAATACCTTTTTCCTCTAAAAAGGATGTAATAAGTTTCTGGTTTCCTTCATGTACGTTATCCAGAACTCCGGAAAGGCCCAGATATTCGTCAATCAGGCTCCCTATGACAGATCTGACCTGTCCGGCATCTTGTCCGGCATCCTGGAGCTGTTTTACATAGGAATCGATGTTCAGCCCTTCTACATCCTTGAAGGCTTCTGTAATAGAAGAGTAATCCTCAAATCTGATGGAAGCGCCGCTGTCGTAGAGTTTTGCATAGGTTTTGTCCAGAATATCCAGTTTTTCTTTTACGGTATCCAGTTTTTCAATGGTAGCGGAAAAATTCCATTTGGGTTCCTTTGACGTGCCAACATCGGAAGCAGCTTTTGCCTGTTCCGCCAGTGCGTCAGTTGTTCCGTTGATTTCTCCAAGCCATTCATTATATTTATCAATTGCATTATCAGTAGAAGCAATTAAATTTTTACTTGCTTCCGTGTCTCCATTCAGAGCGGTTTTTTGTTCATTAATAGTTTGGGCCAGCTTATTCGCATGGGATCGGGCATCTTTCATTTTTTTAGAATACTCTGATACAATTTCATTTTGAGCATCCCATTCTTTTTTGGTATATTTGTCACTTTCAGACATGTCTGCCAAGGCCTGACTGGCAGCATCTACTTTGTTCTTATATTCATCATAAGCCGCAATCGCATTTAAAAGTTCTTCATCTTTGGTGACATATGCAGTTTCTTGCATCTCTACACCGGCAAATCCATCATATGTTGTAACCGTTTTATAACGGCTTGCCTGTGTCATACCAAGAGATTTTTGAGCCTCTTTATCTGCTTCAGAACCAGCAATACGCTGTTTCTCCTCCATAATTGCTAATTGTTTTTCAAGTTCAGCAGTTTCTGCCTTTAGATTTTCAATATCTTCAGCATCCGTAATTGGGTCAAGTTCATTAGTCTGCCTGTCTAAGTCTGAAAGCTTGGATTTAAGAGACTCTACTTCTGAGGATATATCCTCATATGTAGAAATGGCTTCTTCGGTTGCTTCATTAGCTTTTTCTGCACGATGAATATAATTATCAAACGCTGTGACTGCTAATTGAACTCCTTTTGAAATGGCCATAAAAGCAAGCATGTTACCTGCAATTGATAGACCTTTGAGGGCTATTTCTCCAACACTAGATACTTTGGGAACTTCTTTTAAGCCATCAACCATTTCTTCAGTAGACTTTCCTATTTCTTTTGCATTTAAGACATATTGTTTTGCCGCAACAGAGCAATTTGTCATATTGTCTTGCCAAGCTCTACCTATGGTAACACCATTTTTGAGTGCATCAGAATAGCTTATTATGTTTTGAACATCCTTTTGTTTCAATTTGTCACTATTAAAAACTGAATAAGTAATACCTTGCTTTGAATTGATGTTTCTTTTTATAGTGGACCATGTACTATTAAAAGTCGAAATAGATTTTGTTGATCCGGTAACTTCATCTGTTATTGTTTTGAATATCTGATTATTATTTTACATATTGTGGGATAGTGTAAAATTTTATTTGAGTTTTGGGAATGTGGTCATTTTTACAAAAGTTTGATATGAGTGTAAATACTGATTACAGAA
>VSNE01000042.1 GCA_009774155.1 Lachnospiraceae bacterium | reverse complement strand
CACCGCCGACGGCCGGCTTATAGCCGATATTCGTAATCCCGTAAAAATCCCCTTCCTCCATCATGGTTCTTGGCAGATATACGCCGTTGGGCGGCAGAAGCTTAGACGGGGGCGGCAGAAGATTTGTGGTGGGAAGGCCCAGTGTTCTTCCGATCTGGCGGCCATGGAGCACTTCCCCGCTGACAAAATAGCAGTATCCGAGAAGCTCGTTTGCAAGAGGGATATTGCCCTCGTGCAGGGCTTCCCTCACATAAGTGCTGCTGATATCCCGCCCATGGCTTTTTTCCTTTTCAATCACATCTACCCGGAAGCCCAGCCGGCTGCCCATATCCTGAAGAAGCCGGCAGTCGCCTCGTCTTTGATATCCAAACCGGAAATCCTTTCCCACTGCCACATAAGCGGTCTTCATCTGGCCGGCCAGCACCTCCTTCACAAAGTCTTCCGGTTCCATATGCGCGATTTCCGGAACAAACGGGCACTCCAGAAGCCGGTCAATTCCGGCCGCCTCCAACATCCTTCTGCGTTCCTCATTCGTCATAATGTTCTGTCCGGACAATCCGGATAAAATACGGGTCGGATTTTTCTCAAATGTAAAGATTACTGTCTGAAGCCCCTGTTCTTTCTGCTCCAGAACCTGCTGTATCAGCTTCTGATGGCCTCTGTGCACCCCGTCGAATTTACCGAGGCTCACTGCGGACGGACAATCCATATGAAATTTTGTCGTTCCTGTCACATAATTCATACTGTTTCTCTCTATTTCTCGTAAAATATTTTTACCGGACAGTACAAAGCCTCCTCCGGATGATATTCATAAATTCCAATAAACCGGCGGACGTGATCATAGACACGCAGCCTGTCCCCCTCCGCTTCCAGGGAACCGATGTCCGTCTTTCTGAATGGATTTCCGTTATGGCCGAGCCGGGAAGAGGTTTCCTTCAGAACCGCCGCCGGGAAATCAGAAAATACCCGGTCAACCGGAAGAATCGCCCCGTCCAGAAGCCCCTCATCCCGAAGACGCTCCACCTCTGCCAGAGTTATGCTGTCCTCCAGCAGAAACTGCCCCGCCCTTGTCCGCAGAAGCTTCTCCATACAGCCGTGGCATCCAAGCTTTTCCCCGATATCATGGCAAAGGGTACGGATATAGGTTCCCTTGGAGCAGAAAACCGACATCCGCACTCTTGGCAGAGAAATTTCCAGAATATCAATCCCGTAAATCTCTACCGGTCTTGCCTTCCGTTCCACTTCCTTTCCGGCCCGGGCAAGGTCGCACAGCTTCTGTCCGTTTACCTTCAATGCAGAATACATAGGAGGAATCTGTTCATAATGTCCCACAAAGCTCATAACAGCTTCCCGCGCCTGTTCCTCCGTCACATCCACCTGCGCGGAGCTTACAACGGTCCCGGCCGTATCCTGAGTATCCGTAGACTGCCCAAGCAGCAGCACCGTCTCGTAGACCTTGTCCCGATCCGTCAGCATACCGCACAGCTTCGTTCCTTTTCCAAGACATACAGGAAGAACTCCCTCCGCTTCCGGATCGAGAGTTCCTGTGTGTCCGATCTTTTTCTGTTTTATGATTCCGCGCAGCTTTGCCACCACATCATGAGAGGTAAAGCCGCGCTCCTTATAAATATTAAGGACTCCGTTTCTCATTGATCCTTCTTCTCCGACAACTGATGCTCAATATGTAAGGTCAGATTGTTCACAATATCATGGAAGGTTCCCTTCATCGTCACACCTGCCGCGCGCACATGTCCTCCGCCTCCGAAATAAGAAGCCACTTCGCTCACATCTACGATTTCACGGGAACGCAGGGACACCTTGTACTCCAGGTTATCTGTCTCGTACAGGAAAATGGCTACCTCCACGCCCTCCGTCATCTTTAACTGGCTTACGATCCCTTCCAGGTCCGCAGGCTCAACCCCGAAAAAAGCAAACTCCCGTCTTCTCACCGCGCTGACAATGCCTCTCCCGTCCAGAATCCGCATGCTTTCTAACAATGCTTTACCGAGAATCTGATTCTGGCGGTAGGTTCTTTTATAGAAGGTCTCTTCCACAAGGCGGGTATACGCAACCCCCTTCTCCATCAGCATGGCAGCCAGACGCATAGTCTCCGGAGACGTACAGCTATATTGGAACACTCCTGTATCGTGGGCAATTCCCATATAAAGCGCGCTTGCCGCCGCTTTTGAGATCTTATCAGGGTCCATCATCTTAACCAGTATCTCACAGGTGGAGCTGGCCTCCGGATAAATCTCGTTTATAGAGGCATAGCCCGGATTGCTGATATGATGATCCACGCAGACTGTTTTTTCTGTCCGGTTAAAATACTCCTCTGCCTCTCCAAGCCGATCCCGGGCCGCACAGTCCACCGCAATGAACAGATCATACTTTCTCTCCTGCCCGTCAGGCCGGCGGATTGCCTCATAGCCCTCCAGCAAGGCATATTTTTCACTTGGCTGTTCCAGCCAGATATCTGCTTCTATCTGCGGAAAATTGTCCCGGATATAATTCCAGAGACCAACACAGGCTCCGACGCTGTCACCATCAGGCCGGATATGTCCGGCGATGGCAACAGTCCTCACTCCCTGCAATTCTTTCTCAAACTGCATCATTCTTCCTCATCCTCTTCCTCATCTTTGCTGATATCCTTTGTAACCTCATCAATCATTCTGGACATATTCACTCCATATGCAATGGACTGATCCATAATAAAAGTAATCTCGGGCGTATTGCGAAGATTCAGTTCATGCGCAAGCTGGCGGCGGATATAACCGACCGCGCTCTTAAGACCCGCCAGCGTACTTTTCTGAGACTCCTCATCCCCAAGCACGCTGATAAACGCCTTACAGGTCTTGAGATCCGGAGCCACCTCAACCATGACCACTGATGTCATAGGGTTAATACGCGGGTCCTTGATCTCACCTCGGATAATCTCCGACAATACCTTCTGGACTTCTCCATTGATACGGGTATTTTTAATACTGTTTTTTCTCATTCTATCTTGGCACCTCTACCATTGTATAGGCTTCCACAATATCCAGCTCCTGAATATCGTTGAACTTTTCAAATACCAGACCGCATTCAAATCCGGCCTTAACTTCTTTTACATCATCCTTGAAACGTTTCAGGGAAGCCAGCTCTCCTTCGTAGATCTGTTTTCCCTCTCTGGAAATGCGGACCTTGCAGCCTCTCTGGAAAATACCGTCCAGCACATAAGAACCGGCGATATTGCCCACGCCGGAAGCTTTGAAAATCTGGCGGATCTCTGCATGGCCGATGATCTTTTCCTCAAAAATCGGGTCCAGCATCCCTTTCATGGCTCTTTCCACATCCGCAATCGCATCATAAATAACCCGGTACAGGCGCATATCCACCTTTTCCCGCTCTGCGGTATCCTTTGCCGCCGCGTCCGGCCGCACATTAAAGCCGATAATGATCGCTTTTGACGCGCTTGCCAGAATAATATCGGATTCATTAATGGCTCCCACACCGCCGTGGATGCATTTTACCACGACCTCATCGTTGGACATCTTCAGCAGGGACTGCTTTACAGCCTCCACGGAACCGGCCACGTCTGCCTTGATAATCAGGTTCAGTTCCTTCAGATTGCCTGTCTGAATCTGAGAATACAAATCATCCAGAGACATCTTAAGCTTTGTATCCTCCAGCATTCTCTCCCTGCTCTCCTTGATAAAGGTCTCTGCAAAGGTTCTTGCTTCTTTGTCCGTCTGCGGGGATACAAAAATCTCACCGGCCATGGGCACGTCATTCAGTCCCAGAATCTCCACCGGCATGGAAGGGCCTGCTTCCTTCACACGGCGTCCCTTGTCGTCCATCATGGCGCGGACTTTACCATACGATGCGCCCGCCGCGATAAAATCTCCCACATGCAGAGTTCCCTTCTGCACCAGCACCGTGGCAACCGGGCCTTTTCCTTTGTCAAGCTCTGCCTCAATGACAAGACCTCTTGCCTGACGCTCCGGATTGGCTTTCAGCTCCAGCACATCAGCGGTCAGAAGAACCATCTCCAGAAGATCCTCTATTCCTTCCCTGGACTTGGCTGATACGGGAACGCAGATCGTGCTTCCGCCCCAGTCCTCGGAAATAAGTCCATACTCGGTCAGCTCCTGTTTTACACGTTCTATATTAGCGCCCGGCTTATCAATCTTGTTGATTGCCACAATAATCTCTACCTCTGCCGCCTTTGCATGATTAATTGCCTCAATCGTCTGCGGCTTCACTCCGTCGTCCGCGGCAACGACCAGGATTGCAATATCCGTAGAGCTTGCGCCGCGCATACGCATAGCGGTAAACGCCTCATGGCCCGGCGTATCCAGAAACGTAATCTGCCGGCCTCCTGCGGAAACCATATATGCGCCGATATGCTGGGTGATGCCGCCGGCCTCCCGGTCTGTCACATTGGTATGGCGGATAGCATCCAGAAGAGAGGTTTTGCCATGGTCAACATGCCCCATAACACAGACTACCGGCGCTCTGGCAACAAGCGTATCCTCTGCATCCTCCTGGTCCTCCAGCATCTTGCCGATTACGTCTTCCTTTTCCTCCGGTTCCGGATCAAAATTATATTCCAGCGCAATCTCGCCCGCGGATTCAAAATCCAGCTCGGAATTCACAGTCAGCATCTTTCCCTCTAAGAACAGCTTCTTGATAATAGCCGAAGGCTGAATTTTCATGCGCTCCGCCAGATCCGAAATGCTGATGCTCTCCGGAAGCGGAAGCTTCTTCGGCTCCATATCCTCTTTCTTCTGGGCTGCCGGCTGGGCTTCCGGCTTGATAAATCTGCCCGGTCTGTTCTTCAGCTTACTGATATCCGCATCCTTATACTGCTTTTCCTGCTTCTGATGGTTGCGGTTATCGTATCTTCTGCTCTCTGGTTTGGTTTCCACCGGAGTCTCAAACGCTTTGTTCATCTGACGGCCCAGATTATTTCTTCCGCCCTGCCCGCCGCGGTTATCGGAACGGTTGTTCTGCTGGCGATCTCCACGGTTGTAGCCCTGGCCTCCATTGTTATTCCTTCCGTCCTGACGGTTCCCCTGGGGGCGATCTCCGCGGTTATAGTTTGGACGGTCTGTGCTGCTGTTATTCCGGTTATAATTCGGACGGTCTCCGTTATTATTATTCCGGTTGTAATTCGGACGGTCTGCGCTGTTATTTCTTCCGTCCTGACGGTTCCCCTGGGGACGGTTTCCGCGGTTATAGCCCGGACGGTCTCCGTTATTATTCCTTCCGTCCTGGCGGTTCCCCTGAGGACGATCTCCGCTGCCGGCGTTCCGGCGGTTCCCTCCATTGTTATTTGAACGGACAGCCGTCCTGTTCTCCTGACGGTTTTCCGTCCTTGCCTCCTGTCCGGCGTCGGACCTCCTGGTCTCTGCCTTCGCTTCTGTCTTAACCGGCGGCGCCTGCTCTTTTTTCGCCTGCTGCCGCTCTGCCTGCGGTTTTCTCACCGGAACCCTGCGCTCCGGGCTTTTTTTATCCCGGCTGTTTTCCGGATTATGCACTACAATAAATTTTTTCTTTTTCGGCGCCGCCTTTGCCTCCTGTGCCGGAGCCTGCTCCTGCTTTGCTGCCTGCTGCTCTTCTTTTGCAGCTTTAGACTGTCCAAGCTCTGCGCGCACCATCGATGCCTGATTATCTTCCAGTGTTGCCATATGTGTTGTCACCTCAATATTTTTCTCTGCCAGTACGGCCATTACTTCTTTGCTCGTTTTACCCAGTTCCTTCGCGAGTTCATACACGCGGATATTTTTATTCGACATACTTACTACCTCCAATACCTGATTCCTGCTTAAGCTTCCCGACAGCCGCCCGGGCAAGCCCTTCATCCTCGATGGCTGCGGATACCCGAACTTCTTTTCCGCAGGCCAATCCCAGTTCTTCTCTGCTTCCAAGAAAATACAGCGGCACCCCATAGTAAGTACAAATATTGCGAAAATTTTTTTTTGAATTCTCAGAGGCATCTTCCGATACAATGACCAGCTTTGCCCTGTGCTGCCTTACAGATTTTTCAACACTGAATTCTCCGCTTACGGACTTGCCTGCTCTTGTGGCCAATCCCAGATATGCCAGAACTTTATTCCTCTGCAAATTTCCCGATCTCCCTTTCCAGGCCCTCATAGACCTCTGCAGAAACAGCTGTCTTCAACGCCCTCTCCAGCCCTTTGGATTTTACTGCTTTTTTTAAACACTCCGGACTGCTGCAAATATACGCTCCCCTGCCGTTCTTCTTTCCGGTCTTATCCAGAATAATCTCATTCTCCGTTGTCCGGAGGATGCGCATCATTTCCTTTTTGCTTTTCATCTCACCGCAGCCGACGCACTGACGCATCGGAACCTTTTTTACTGTGCTCAATCTATCGCTCCTTGCTGTTCATTCTCCCCGGAGTAAGCATTCTCATCCTCATACTCTATCTCGTACTCATCGTCTTCATCCTCATAAAACCCGTCATAGAATCCCTCTATGGCATTTGCCTGGCTCTCGCTCTTGATATCAATCTTAAATCCCGTCAGACGGGCCGCCAGCCTCGCGTTCTGGCCTTCCTTGCCGATTGCCAGGGAAAGCTGATAGTCCGGAACGACTACCTTGGCCGTCTTCTCCTCCGGGTCTGCCAGAACGACTACCACCTTAGCCGGACTTAGCGCATTTTCAATCAGAAGAGCCGGATTCTCATTCCAGTTTATAATATCTATCTTTTCTCCCCGCAATTCATTGACGATGGAATTTACACGGGCGCCGTTCATACCTACGCACGCTCCTACCGGGTCCACGTCCGGATCATTGGACCATACGGCAATCTTCGTTCTGGAGCCTGCCTCCCGGGCAATACTCTTGATTTCCACAATGCCGTCCCTAACCTCTGTGACTTCAGATTCAAACAAACGCTTTACCAGCTCCGGATGGGTTCTGGATACCAGAATTCTCGGTCCCTTTGTCGTATCCTTTACCTCCAGGATATAGACCTTTATGCGCTCTGTCGGCATAAACGCCTCGCCCTTAACCATCTCATTTTCATTCAGGATAGCGTCAACCTTACCCAGATTCACACTCACATTCTTACCGATATAACGCTGCACCACACCGGTAACCACATCCTTTTCCTTGCTGTAATACTGATTAAACAGCACCTTGCGCTCTTCCTCGCGGATTTTCTGAAGGATTACATTTCTTGCATTCTGAGTCGTGATACGCCCGAATTCCTTGGATTTAATCTCCTCGTTTACAATATCTCCCAGCTCGTACTTGCTGTCGATCAGTTTTGCGCAGGCCAGGCTGATCTCCGTCACATCGTTCTCCACCTGCTCCACAACAGTTTTTTCCGCATAGACATGAAAGTCATAGGTGTCATGATCGATCACTACCCGGAAATTATCGGTATCCTTTCCAAAATGACCCTTACATGCAGTTATCAGCGAATTCTCAATGGCATCCAGCATAACTTCTTTGCTGATATCCTTTTCTTTTTCCAAAATCTCCAATGCCATCTTTAATTCATTGTTCATTTCCTGTCTTTTCCTCCTTAAAAATCAAATGCCAGACGAATCAGGGCAATGTTGGCTCTCTCAATTGTCAACCCGGCTTTGTCTTCAAATTCCAAAGTCACGGTGTCTTTATCCCAGGACTTCAGAATCCCGCTGAATTCCTTCTGTTTATCCAGTGCTCTGAACAGCTTTACCTCCACAGATTCACCCAGGCTTCTTTCAAGGTCTTTGTCTTTCTTCAGAGGCCGTCCAAGTCCCGGAGAGCTTACTTCCAGAATATAAGCTTCCTCAATGAAGTCCTTTTCATCCAGCAAATCTGACAATTTCCGGCTGACAGCCTCGCAGTCGTCAATCGTGATTCCTCCCGGTTTGTCAATATAAGCGCGTAAGTACCAGGTTCCTGCCTCTTTGACAAACTCCACATCCACAAGCTCGAAATGATGTTCCTCCATCATTGGGAGCAGAAGCGCTTCCGTTTTCTGTTCGTATACTTCTCTTTTTGCCAAACGCGAATCCTCCTTTTTTTATTTTACGCTTACATATAAGAAGGAGCGGACTTTTGTCCACCCCTTTCTTCAGTCTACGTATTAAGTTATCTTAAGTATAGCACAAGTCCCCGCAAATGCAAGCACTTTTTTATTACAGCATTTATGTACAACGTTTTTCAGATAATTTTATGTTTAAGATGAGAAGAGAAATTAATACGCAGACGATGCCAAGCAGAACATTTGCCGTCATCCTTTCACGGAACAAAACTACCCCGAAGACAGCCGCCGCAACCGGCTCTGTGGATGCCATGATCGCCGCCTTGCCTGATTCTGTATAGCCAAGCGCAATCGTATACAGAAAATACGGCGCAGCCGTGCTGACTGCCGCAAACACAGCCGCCAGCAGACACAGCCTGACATCTTTGCTCAAAACCTGCGCAATGGCATCCGTGTCGCACAGCGGCAGGATTCCGATTCCTGCAATCATAAAAGTATATGCCACGATTGTCAAAGAATGATATCCCCTCTCCAGTCCGAACCGGCTGAAAATCGTATACAGCGCATAGGCAAGCCCGGCTCCCAGGCCGGTTATAAAGCCTTCCGGCGTCACCGCGGCCTGTCCTCCGATTATTCCCGACACCAGCACGCAGCCCGTGAAAGAAACGGCCAGCGCCAAAAGCTTTGACAGCGTAAGCTTTTCATGGAAGATCAGCACGGACAGCAGCATAACAATAATCGGAGAGGTATAAAGAAGCACCCCGGCAGCCGCCATAGAAGTCAGGCTGATTGTCTTAAAGTAACAATAGTTAAAACAAAGAACACTGAGCAGCCCGCTCCCAAGAAATATCCACAGATCCTTCAGACGGATTTTCAGCAGATCTCTTTTATACAGGAAGAGAGCTACCGTGATCAGCAGACCTGCGCCGAAGGAACGGATTCCTGATACTTCCATGGAAGCAAGCCCGTTTGCATTGAATTGCCGGACAAATATTCCCATACTTCCCCATAAAATTCCGGAAAATATTATTAATAACGAACTTATTTTTTTCATATTATGTCCTTTGCTCTTCAAAAACTCCTAATATTTTTCCGGGAAGAACAGCCTTCCGGTCTTGTCATCCATCGGCTTGCCAAAGTAATTTCCGATAACGAACAGGATAAGCCCTACGCCCATACCGATGATAATATTGTGGAAGGAACCAATCTTGATTCCCAGCGCCATGGTGACACAGTACGCGCCCAGACCGCCTATGATACTGAACAGCGCCCCGGCGGTATTTGCTTTTTTCCAGAACAGTCCAAACAGCATGCTCCAGAAAAATGTGGTCTGAAGCCCTCCGAATGCGAACATGTTAATCCATACAATCAGATCCGGCGGATTGATTGCCATAACCACTGCCGCAACACCCATGACTGCGGTGACCGCAAAGGAAATATTTGCAACGGTTTTCTGATTGATCTCTTCCTTTTTCTCTTCCTTATAATGCAGATACATATCCTTGATAATTGCGGAAGAGCCTGCAATCAGAAGGGAAGAAATCGTAGACATGGTGGCAGCTAAGGGTCCGATGATCGTTACGCCGCCCAGTACAGGCATCATATATTTTACAATCACGACCGGAATCAGAGTATCCGTAGAGCCTTCAATAGTCGGAAGAATTCCTCTGGACAAGGTTCCTACCAGATGAATACCGATCATCATGATACCTACAACTATCGTACCATAGATCATTGCTCTGTGTACGGATTTTGTATCTTTATATCCAAGACAGCGGACCTGCGACTGAGGAAGGCCGATGGTAGTAATTCCGCAAAGCATCCACTGGGTCAGATAGAGCTGGAACGGAATATTTCCGCTTGCTCTTGGGTCCAGCAGATCCATTCCCTCGCCGGTAGCCGCCGCCTGTGCGGAGGCTGCCGTAATATTTGCCATTATGTTTTCAAGCCCGCCGCCCTTTGTGATAACGCTGATGGTCAGAAGAATGGTGCCTACCACCATGACAATGGCGCATGCCGTATCGGTAAGCGCAACCGCGTTAAAGCCTCCGACCGTCGTATAAAGAATTACGACAACCGAGAAGATAACCAGACCGGTCACATAGCTTACCCCTGTACACTGGGCAAACAACTGAGCGCCTCCGATAAACTGGCTTAACATGGAGGTCGTAAAAAATACTACAATTACAATCGCACAGACATTTGCTAGAAGATTCGATTTGTATCTGGCGCGGAGCACGTCGATCACCGTTACTGCGTTGGTCTTTCTTCCGATGATTGCCATCTTCTTTCCCAGAACCCCCAATACCAGGAACGCCGCTACAATCTGCGAGGTTGCATAATACACCCAGCCAAATCCGGTCTCCCATGCTTTTCCTGCGCCGCTTAAGAAGGAGCTGACCGAGCTGTAGGTTGCAACCAGCGTCATCGCAAGCACAAACCCTCCAAGGCTCCGGCCTCCGATGAAATACTCATTGGAGAAATCCTTTGCAGCCGCATCCGCAGATTTTCTCTGGATATAAAAACCCATTGCCATCAAAGCAACAAAAAATACCGCAACCGGCGCCATTCTCATTACTGCATCCATTATTCTTCTCCCTCCTCTTCTTCATCCAGGTCAAAATCCACAAACACATACTTCACCAGATAAACTACCCCTATGATTGCTGCAAACCAGGAGCCGAAGCTTCCCAGGACAAACCATGCCGGCATTCTGCAGATAGTCCATGCGTTGCCCGCCGTCATATATACTCCAAACCCGCCTGCAAGCCATACAAGGAAGCAGATCGCCGCGACAATCCAGGTTGCTTTTGCTTCTTTATTCATCTGAATAAACTTTTCTTTATAAGTTAGTTTCTTCAATTTCCCTTCCTCCTTTATACATTACCGCTCATAACAGATTTCTCCGTCAATAATCGTATAATCTACTTTTACATTCACGATGTTCATCGGTTCCATATTCAGAATATCCTCGGAGAAGATTGTAAAGTCTGCCAGCTTCCCCACCTCGATGCTGCCCTTGATGTCATCCTCAAAGCTTGCGTAAGCTCCGTTGATCGTATAGCAGCGGATGGCCTCCAGCATGGAAATTCTCTGGCCCGGGCCGCATACCTCCCCCGTCTTTCTGTCAACCCGGTTCACTGCTCCGTCCAGTCCCCTGACCGCCTCACAGGTTGCCGTGGGAGCATCGCATCCGATCACCGGCCGGAGTCCCGCATCGATAAAACTTCTGAGAGCAAAAAAATAGTTGATCCTGTCTCCAAAATATCTGTGATAATCGCTTCCGTTCAGCGGCATAAAATGCGTATTCGCCACCGGAATGATGCCCATCTTCTTCATCCGCTGAATCAGATCCTCATCCACAATGACACAGTGTTCGATCCTGTGTCTGTGTTCTTCAGGGGCGCGGTAGTGATTCCTCAGGGCTTTCTCAAAGCCCTCCACCATGAATTCAACGGCAAGATCCCCCTCTGCATGTGCAGTTGCCTGACAATCATGGGCATTAATTTCGTCGATATACTCTGCAACCTCTTCTCTTTCCCAGGATAAAATTCTCGGCAGGGACGGATCATGGCTGTACGGCTCCCTCGTTGCCATAGTCGGGCCGCTGCTTCCGCCGTCCACCATAAACTTGCAGCTTCCTATCCGAAAATGCTCGTCTCCAAGTCCCGTATGGAATCCCAGTTTCAAAAAATGCTCATTATCCGCTTTGGAAAACGGCTTCCCGAAAATACTGTGCAGCATCATAAACTGTCTCGGCTTGAACCACCCCTTCTTTGCGGCCTTGTACATGATACTGTACGCCGGAGCATCGCACTCCCCGCAGTCATGGACAGAGGTGATGCCGCCTGCAAGCAGCTCGTGATTGGATTTCTTCAGCGCGCGGTACAGCTCGTCCTCTGTGTACGTTACCTTGCTCCACAGATAGAATGCAGTCAGGTCTCTGGTAAGCCCGGTCAGCTTTCCGTCGACTACCTCCAGCTCTCCTTCTCCAAAGCGGGACGCATCTGCCGGGGAATGAATATCTCCGGCTGCAAAGCCCAAAGTGTTGTAAATACACACATGCCCGCAGGTTCTCATACATTGTACCGGATGTTCGGGCGCCGCCTCGTCCAGATCCTCAATCGTCACATGTCTTTTTTCCAGCAGTTTGTTGTTGTCGTACCCCCACAGCTTGATCCAGCCTCCCTTGGGCGTGATCTCTGCCCGTTCCCGGATCAGCGCCTTAATATCCTCAATGCTTTTGCATTTCGGATATGTGGCATCCAGAATGGCATCCCCCATAAAGCCGGACAGAATCGGATGGAAATGGCTGTCAATAAATCCCGGACACATGGTCCGCCCCTTCAGATCGATGACTTTAGTCTTTTCATCTATGATCCGCCGGATTTCCTCATCGGTTCCTACAAATACGATTTTGTTTTTCTTAATCCCAACCGCCTGACAGATTTCATCCTTCTCATTCACTGTAACTATCTGTC
>VSNE01000419.1 GCA_009774155.1 Lachnospiraceae bacterium | reverse complement strand
TATGTGGTTGGCTTCGGTCCGGGGGGTTATGAGCACATGACCCAAAAAGCGGCGGATGTGATTAAAAGGGCGGATGGGGTTACCGGCTATACTACTTATGTTAATATTTTAAAAGAATTTTTTCCGGACAAGCGTTATATTGCGACTCCGATGATGCAGGAGGTAAAACGCTGCGAGATGGCGGTGGAGGAAGCGCGGAAGGATCAGACAGTGGCAATGGTGTCCAGCGGCGACAGCGGCATCTATGGCATGGCAGGGATTATTTACCAGGTGGCAGAGGAAAGGAATGCGGACATCGAAATTGAAACCGTGCCGGGAGTGACGGCTGCCAGTGCGGCCGCGTCAGTTCTGGGCGCGCCTCTGATGCATGATTTTGCAGTTATCAGTCTGAGCGATCTGATGACACCGCTGGATCTGATTATGAAACGGGTGGACTGTGCAGGGCAGGGAGATCTGATTGTCTGCCTGTATAACCCGAAAAGCAAAAAGCGCACGGACTATGTGGAGCAGGCGGCGGATATTCTGCTGAAGTACAGAAGGCCGGATACTCCGGCCGGCATTGTGCGCAATGCGGGGCGAAAGGACGAGCATTCCTGTATCACAACGCTGGAAAAGCTGAAGGATGCAGATATAGATATGTTCAGCGTGGTTATTATCGGCAATTCTCAGACATATGAAAGAAATGGAAGAATGATTACGCCGCGGGGATATTCGTTACAGTAATAAGCAGGGAAGAGGGAAAGAGGCAGTATGCAGAAGGTGATTCGTATCGGAACAAGGAGGAGCCGGCTTGCCCTGGCTCAGACATATCTTGTAAAGGAAAAAATAGAGCGGGCATTTCCGGATATACAGGCGGAAATTCTGGAAATATCCACGAAAGGAGATGAACTGCTGGATCGCTCCCTGACCTCGTTTGGAGGAAAGGGGGTATTTACCAGAGAGCTGGAGGAGGCCCTGCTCAGCGGCAGAATTGATTTGGCGGTTCACAGTGCAAAGGATATGCCTATGGAGTTCCCGGAAGGCCTCGGCATCGGCGCGGCGCTCAGCCGCGCGGCGGTGGAGGATGTAGCTGTGACCCGCGACGGGACGGCTCTCCGGGATCTGAAGCCGGGCAGCGTGGTGGGAACCAGCAGCCTGCGCCGGGAATTGCAGATAAAAGCCATTAATCCGCTTGTGAAGATAAAAATGATTCGGGGCAATGTACAGACCAGACTTAGGAAGCTGTCAGAGGAGCAATACGATGCCATTGTACTGGCTGCGGCAGGACTTCAGCGTCTGGAGCTGTCAGGCGGAAACGAGTATTGTTTTGAATATCTGGATACGGCGGTATGCCTTCCGGCGGCGGGTCAGGCAATTCTGGCGGTGGAAAGCCGGAACGGCCATCTGACGGAGGTGCTTGAGAAGATTCACGATCCGGAAGCCGCAGTATCCTTAATGGCCGAGAGGGCCTATTTGTCTGCCATTGGGGGAAGCTGCAACGCTCCGGCGGCGGCGCTTTCCCGGCTGGAGGGGAATACTCTGTCCATGGAGGTTTTGTTTGCTCCGGACGGAAGGCATTTGAAAAGAGCGGCCGGAAGCAAAGTGACCGGACTGGATACTGAGAAGGCAGAAGAGCTGGGCCGGGAGCTGGCGGCAAAAATCTGCAAGGGAAAGGTGTGGCTTGCAGGGGCAGGGCCGGGGGATAAGAATCTGGTAACCCAAAGATGTCTGTCGTGTATCCGGGAGGCGGATGCCGTGATTTACGACAGCCTTGCCACGGACTCCCTGCTGAATGAAGCGCGCACAGACGCGGAGCTGATCTATGCCGGAAAGAGGGCTTCCCACCACCATCTGAAGCAGGAGGAGACAAATGCGCTTCTGATTCGTATGGCTCTGGAGGGGAAAAATGTAGTCCGTTTAAAGGGAGGAGATCCGTTTATCTTCGGAAGAGGAGGAGAGGAAGCCCGGGAGCTTAAGGAAGCGGGCATTGATTTTGAGATTGTTCCGGGAGTGTCCTCGTGCTACGGGGCGCCTGCCTATGCGGGAATTCCCGTAACCCACAGAGATCATGCCTCATCCTTTCATGTGATTACCGGGCATGAGGCAGCCAATAAGTGGGGAAGGTTCGGGGTTTTTGAACCCGTTGGAAGGGG